>CAYTVK010000059.1:0-10219 GCA_964441725.1 uncultured Candidatus Bathyarchaeia archaeon
AGTTGTGGGGAAAGACTGGAGGAGGTATGCCCAGAGCTTTGAACCCCCATACAGTTTGAAGGCAACTTTAAAGTCCTTGAAGGCAATCAGGGATGTCTATTTAGATTAAAATATCGTCTATTGTCGTCTCTTGTTACGCTGGATGTCGAGTATCTTATATACCATCCTTGCAGTCTTTTCGATAAATTCATAGGATGATCGATTTGAAGACTGTAAGACAGGTTGGGATCATTGGATACGGCGCATATGTGCCAATGTACCGACTACAAGCCTCAGAGATCAACCGAGTCTGGGGAGGATTCGGAGCACCTGTTGAGGAAAAGAGCGTCGTCGCAGTAGACGAGGATACCATCACCATAAGTGTCGAGGCGGCGAAACAAGCAGTAAGAAGAGCAAAGATCGACCCCAGCGAGATAGGCGCAGTATATGTTGGAACAGAGTCAAAGCCATACGCTGTTAAGCCCAGCGGAACAATAGTGGCAGAGGTAATAGGTGCCACCCCAAGCGTCTCCACCGCTGATTACGAGTTCGCATGCAAGGCAGGCACTGAGGCTATGCAGACATGCATCGGCTTGGTGGGAAGTGGTATGCAGAAATACGCTATGGCTATAGGCGCTGATACGGCTCAAGGTAAGCCCAATGATGCACTGGAGTACACCGCCGCGTGCGGTGGAGCAGCGTATATCTTCGCCGAGAGAAGCGCGGAGACATTGGCATATGTTGAGGCTTCCTACAGCTTCGTCACAGATACACCTGACTTCTGGAGAAGAGCCAAGGAGATGTATCCACGCCACGGAAACAGGTTCACAGGAGAACCAGCCTACTTCAAACACATAACTGGAGCAGGACAGGCGCTGCTGGAAGAGACAGGTTACAAGCCAGATGATTTCAAGTGGGCGGTATTCCACCAGCCAAACGCCAAGTTCCCGATAAACGCGGCGAAGATGCTTGGCTTCTCAATGGACCAGATAGAGCCCGGTTTGTTGTCACCAAAGATCGGTAACACATACGCGGGAAGTACACCAGTAGGACTCGCTGCAACCCTCGACGTAGCTGAACCAGATGACAAGATATTCGCCGTAAGCTACGGCTCAGGCAGCGGCAGTGACGCCTTCATATTAACGGTGCAGGACGCCATTAAGGAGAAGCGCGATGGACCGAAACTAGCTAACTTTATTGATCACAAGAAGTACGTGGACTACGCCACATATCTGAAGCACAGGGGGCAGATTATCCAATGAGAAAGGTGAAGATAGCCGGAGTAGGGCTCATAAAGATCCAAGAGTACTGGGACCAGTCCATACAGGATCTTTACACTGAAGCATCCATGAAGGCGATAAAAGACGCAGCCGTAGAAATAGACAAGATCTATGTCAGTAACATGAGCTCAGCCCTCATGCAGGAGCAGCTAAACCTAGCAACGATATTGGTGGACAGTCTGGGAAAACATGGTTTGCCAGCTACCAGAATCGAAGCAGGCTCAGCTAGTGGCGGAGTCGCGTTCCATGAGGCTGTGCAAGCCGTTGCAAGTGGATACAGTGACGCTGTTCTCGTCACAGGCGTGGAGAAGATGAGCGATATTCTGCCTGAGGTAGTCACAACAGCCCTCGCTATGGTGGAGGAGCAGGAGTATACCTCATTCACGGGAGTAACCAGCGCCGGAATAGCCGCTATGATTCACAGGCTCTACATGGGTCTTTATGCTTCCCCTGAAGAGATCTGCATGATGGCTGTGAAGAGCCATGAGCACGCTGTGGGCTGTAAGCACGCTCAGTATCCTTTTAAGATGAGTATCGAGAGAGCCATGTCTAGCGCGATGGAGGCTGACCCCATTCACATGATGGAGTGTTCAGGCATCGGAGACGGCGCAGCTGCTCTAGTTCTTGTTCCATCTGATGAAAAAGGGGTGGAGGTTGCTGGAACAGCTGTAAGCACCGATTACACAAATATCGCTCAGCGTCCAGACCCATTGGAGATGAAGGCCATTAAAACAGCTGCAAGTAGAGCATACAAGATGGCCGGGATCAAACCAGCAGATATAAATCTGGCTGAGGTGCAGGACGACTTCACAATAAACGGTGTTCTCGGAATCGAGGGACTTGGGTTCGCCAAGACAGGCGAGGGAGCCAAGCTGGTTAATAGCAGTGAGATAGATAAAGAGGGAAAAATACCAGTAAACACCTTCGGCGGATTGAAGGCAAGAGGAAACCCACTGGGGGCAACAGGTATCTACCAACTTGCGGAGGTAGCTCTTCAGTTACAGGGAAAAGCTGGAGCCCATCAGGTCGAGGACGCGAAGATAGGGGTGGCTGAGAATATGAGTGGAATGGCTTCGATTTGCGCAGTTAACGTGCTGAGGAGGGTAGGAATATGAGCGTCCCAAGGTATTGGAGGAACGAGATTCCACGCTACAGACTACAAGGAGAGCAATGTTCAGAGTGTGGAGCCAAGTACTTCCCAGCCAGACCAATATGCATATGTGGTTCAACAAGTTTCAAACCGCACAAGTTGGCTGAACGTGGAGAGGTAGTGACATGGACAACGATACTCAATCCACCCATTGGCTATGAGAGATTCGTCCCATATGTTGTGGCGTTAATCGAGCTTGAGGATGGCTACAAGCTTCTCAGTCAGGTGGTTGATGTAGCTCCAGAGGAAGTAACCGCTGGCATGAAAGTCGAGGCAGTCTTCCGAAAAGTAAAGGAGGACGGCAAAGACGGGATAATACATTACGGCTACAAGTTCAGGCCAATCATCGAGTAAAGCCCCAACTTTTTATAACCTGTTTCTACATCCATGGTTCTGATAACCATGGCTCCAAAGACAAAATATGATACCATTTCAGAGATCGCGAAACGCAGGGGTTTTTTCTGGCCCAGCTTTGAGATATACGGTGGCTTGAGCGGTTTCACTACATACGGAGACCTTGGAACCAAGCTCAAGCGCAACATAGAGCAGCTCTGGAAAGAATACTTTGTACGCAGACAGGGCTTCCTAGAACTAGAGGCGCCTGTGATTAACCCCGAGAGAGTCTTTGAGGCGTCAGGACATCTTGAGAACTTCAAAGAGTACTCAGCCGAATGCACTCAGTGCGGTAACAGCTTCAGGGCGGATCACCTCATCGAGGATAAGACAGGAATGGAGAACGTGGAAGCCATGGGTGGAGAAGCCATCAAAGGCTTGATGGTGGAACATAAGATAAAGTGTCCACGCTGCGGCGGCAAACTCAAAGAACCGGAACTATTCCTCACCATGTTCAAGACAGAGATCGGTGCAACGGGAGGCGAGGTAGGCTACCTCAGACCCGAGACGGCTCAGTCCATGTTCATCAACTATAAAAGAGGTTACATTAACGCCAGAGAGAAGCTACCATTCGCCATGGCTCAATGCAGTAAGGTAGCGCGTAACGAGATCAGCCCACGCAGGGGTATGCTTAGACTAAGAGAATTCACCATAATGGAACTTGAGCTATTCTTCGACCCAGAGAACCCGGCTTGTCCATGGTTTAACGATGTCAAGGATACAGTGGTGAATCTGTACACTGAGGAGATGGAGGCAAATCAGGTGAAAGAGCCTATGGTCCTCAGCGTGGATGAGGCTGTCAAACAGGGCTTTATTCTCACTGAGTGGCAGGGATATTTCATGGGACTGAGCCAGAGATTCATCGCAGCGCTGGGTGTTCCAGAGAAGAATCAGAGATTCAGGGCACATCTACCCGACGAAAGAGCCCACTACAGCGCCCAGACCTTTGACCACGAGGTTAAGCTTGACACATGGGGATGGACAGAGATATCTGGATGCGCATACAGAACAGATTTTGATCTAAAGAATCATCAGGAGGCTTCAGGTCAGAACATGGAGGTGCTCAGGGAGGATGGAACAAGGTACATTCCACATGTGGTCGAGCCAAGCTATGGATTGGATAGGCTTGTCTACATAGTGATGGAGAACAGCTACGAGCGAAGAGAAGCCGAGAAACGAAACATATTCCAATTCCCACGAGAATTAGCGCCATACCAGGTAGCAGTTTTTCCTCTAGTGAACAAGGATGGGATAGAGGAGGTTGCGGAGGAAGTCAGAGACCTGCTTCTGAAGAACGGCTTCTGGGTCGTATATGATACAGGTGGAAGCATAGGCAGACGCTATGCGCGTGTAGACGAGATAGGCGTACCATTGGCTGTGGCGATAGACTACACGACCAAAGATGAGGAAATTCTAACCATAAGAGACAGAGACACATGGGAACAGGTTAGCCTGAGTCTAGCCGAGCTACCTGTAACTCTTGAAGAGTACTTTAAGGGCGAGAAAGATTTCTTCGAACTCGGTGTAAAGGTAGTCAAGAAAGAATAAGATTTACCCTATTTTTATTACTCTACCACTTTCACTATCATTCCTAATATAGAGAACAATAGCCTCGCCGCTCTCAGGCGCAGCAGCCAATAGTTTCCCGGCTTTATCCCAGACAGCACTCCTACCCGCAGTTTGGCCCTCGCTTGTGGCTGTAGCGTAGTTTGCGAGAACCGTGACCATGCCGTATTTCTCTGCATATTGGCTCATATGGGATTCTTTGGATGGGTACCCTTGAGGCGTGGTCATTACGCCTGCTATGTAGATTGTTGTTCCTTTTGCCGCTGCTTTTTCTGCGTGTTCTGGGTTTGATATATCGTAACAGATCGCGGGGGAAATGATCTCACCTTTTATCCTAAGGGTTAGATCCAGTGTGCCTTCGATGAAGATTGGTTTCTCGTCCTCATGTACAAAGTGCTTCGCATAGATATCTGGGGCTGCGTTTGGGCTGTAATGAAACGCGGCGATATGGAGTCCCGCTTCTGAGCGGTAAGGAGCACCAACGAGAATATGCACTCCCTGCTTGTCTGACAGATGCTGAAAAGGCGATAGCACAGTATCTGTTGGTTTGAGAGCATGCTGTTCAGCGATATCAATCTCGTAGCTGATGAGGGAAAGCTCAGGGAAAAAGATGAGGTCCGCCCCATTATTTGCCGCTATCTGGGCGAGCTCGATATGGTGTTTAACGTTGTATTCGACTTCTCCCCTTCGTGAACTGGATTGAACCGCTGCAATAACTAGACCGGACATAGGAATCAAGGCTTTCACGAGATTAATATGGTTTAAGAAAAGGAGGAAGCTACCCTGTCTCGTGTTTTGCCTTGAGGATGGCTTCAGCGAAGTCTTCAGGTGATGCCCCGAAGACCATCAACCCAATGGATTGGAAGGCTTCATTCAGTCTAGCCACAAGTGCTTCTTTCTCAAGTCTGGCTCCTTTGAGAGAGTTCTCCAGTTTCTCTATCGCACCTTTGTATGGCTGGGTGAAGAAGTCCCCGCTGATGCTGATATCCTCGATGGAGTCCTCTTTTGACACAAGCAGTATCCTGATCATCTTGCCCGCCTTGTGAACCGACTCAGAGACAACCAGGCCGCCCCTGACCTTTGTTCCCACCGACTCTTGTTTGGCTTTCATAAGCAAGTCGTTATCCTTGCTGAAGATCCATTCCTCTTTTTTCCGCTCCTCAACCAATCGCTTCAAAGTAGTCTTCTCGCCTGCAGTCATCTCACCAGGAACAAGCTCGATGCCAAGCTCCTCTTTGAAGCCCTCGACAATCAACTGTTTGACGTATTCCCTTGAAGTATCCTCACCAGTATTTGTCCTGATGCTTGTGATCCATTCGCTCATGGATTTGGCGAGCTTGTCCCTGAACTTCTCGCTAGGAGCGTTAATGATCTCGGACATCAGGTGAGTTGGTGCCTCCAAGAGCAAGTCACCTGCCAATACGTTTGCTTTCTCTATGCTGATGGCTCCGTTACCGCTGATCTTCTTGCCATCCACCAGTATATCGTTGGGCTGGCGTATGGCTGCGTCTAATCCAAGCTTTTTCAAGACGTAGATTGGCGGCTTCATAAAGGTCCCGTATAACTCAGGGATACTCTTTGGGCACTCGGGGCTACTACGGTTGATGACAACAAAATAGTCCTGCTCCCAGGGACCATCCAGTATGGCGCCTCCACCGATGGTCCGTCTCACGAGAATAAAGCCCTGTTTCTTCGCGTACTCGACGTTAATCTCTTTATCCATCAACTGATGGTACCCGATGTTGACAAAGGGGCTCTCAGGGTGATTCAGAATAACCGTGTTAGGAGCCTCTCCGCTGCTTACAGCGTGCCCAACGGCTTCGTAAAGATTTGTCATGGTGTAGCCGTCGATGGCTCCTAGGTCAAGAAGTCTCCACAATAATATTCCTCTCTTCCTAAACTGGGTTGATGGTTAATAAGTTTCAGCTTAGCTCTCGCTGATGAGATTCATAACCCCACCATCAATCTCGTCTATACGCCTCTGATAGTCGGCTAGGAACTCAGCCATCTTCTCAACAGCCACATCATGCGTAGCTGCTTCGAGGACAAAGTCAACCTTGATGGTGTGAATCTTAGTTCTGTCCTCGCCCTCCACAGGCGGCGTCGCAGCGTTCTTAATGTATATGTCAGGGTAATCGATCTGCATCTGCCTGTATAATGGGAAGAAGTCCTGCCAGATCATGGAGACGTTGACGGTCTTTGCTAGGAAAACGCTTGTAGCCTGTGAGCTAATCATGGGCGCCACATGGGCGTCAAACATTCCCTTCATCTCATCGGGAACACCGGGAAGAGTGCACACGGTCTTTCCACCTATATCAATAGCCATCCCCACGGCGAACCCAACCGGATTCTGCATCGGCTTGCTTCCAGTCAGCACCCGCGCCATTCTTCTTCCACGGCTTATCTGAGCGGCGTCATTGATTCCACGTTTCCTGTAAACTGCCTCGATCTTGGATGCCCCCTCCTCGTCGACAACGGTCTCTTTACCGAGAGCCATCCCAATGCTATCCACGGTGAGATCGTCCTCGCTTGGACCCAGCCCCCCTGTCAATATTATGAAGTGAGCATCCCGTAGCAACGCTTCGTTGAGAGTGGATGCGATCAACTCCGGTTCATCACCTATCATGGTTACCCTGCGGAGCCTCGCCCCCATCTCCGCCACCCTTTTTGCTATCCAGTGGCTGTTGGTGTCCAATATCCTCCCATATATGAGTTCATCACCTGTTGCTATTATCTCTACGTTGACGCTTCCCGTGGGTTTCATACGCTACTTTGGCTGGCTTGTTGCTTATACATTTTTCCGGGCGAGTCAGTTTTATATGGTCCCACTGAGGTTGTTGTTTGATTGATATGGATGCCGAGAACTGGAACATCGAGAAAGCCCTAAAGACAGGGGCAGAGATGGAGCTCGAAAGCTACACATTATACACAGAGACAGCGAATAAGGCGAGGTACCCTGGAGCCAAGAAGCTTCTAGAAGAGATCGCACAGGATGAGAAAAAACATAGAGAATACTTCCTCAAGGGACTTGAGAACCCCGCGAACCTGCATATGAGGACCCTTAAAGAGGACATTCCCGACCTGAAGATCACTGATAAACTGGTGAAGGTGCCTCTTGACCCAGACGCTGACTATCCTCAGATACTGATATTTGCGGCTCAGAGGGAGAAGGCAACCCATGACTTCTATGTTCAGATAGCGCGTAAGTTCAAGGACACTGAGATGGGTAAGGTGTTCAACAACTTTGCCACCGAGGAGCTTAGGCACAAGTATCTGCTTGAGAAAGAGTATGATGATGTCGTGCTCGCTGAGATGTAAGTCTCAGACCCTTTTTTATCCGAGTCCAAGAATCATTCCAGCTACTAACACTACGAGCACGAAGCCCGTTATCGCAACATAGGTCCAGTCATGTTCGTAGGCATATGCTGCTACGCTTGTTGCTACTCTGCTGACTGGTGTGAGTACCAGTATGACGAAGCCTAAGAATAGTATGTGGCTGGGTCCGAAGAAAGGGCTGCCGTGGATGATCCAGTCCAGTGTAGCGACCCCGTTAGGGTAGCTGATATCACCGGTCCAGACGAATAACCCGAGCCCCAAAAGAATCAATAGGCCACTTAACAACACGCCTATTCTCAGCACATTGGAGACAAATAGCTCAAGCTGCCTTACATTCACAGTAGACCAGCTCCTGATGCAAGCATCCTGATGCCTAAAAACAGTAGGATCAGTATGAAAATCTTCTTCAACACGACTCCCCTGACTCGGATGGCTACTAATGCACCTATGAAGCTCCCCGCAAGGGTGCCTAATACCACTGGTGCTGTCACGAAGCCGTCGCAGAACCCGTTCCTGATGTAGACCAGTGCGCTGGCCGCTGCTGTGACGCCTATCATGAAGTTACTTGTTGCAACCGCTGCCTTCATGGGTACGCTGCTCACAACGTTCATCGCAGGTACTTTTATTCCGCCTCCACCTATTCCGAGGAGACCGGATACTACTCCGGCGATGTAGCTTAGGGCAAAGGTTGGCAGTGTTCTCCCCACACCGTAGCTTATGGTCTCATCTCTAGCAGTATCGTAGTAGCTGGCTCCGAGGTTGAGTTTGTTTGCAAGCCAATCATTTTGCAGGGGAATCCAGCTGCGTCCACCGTTTCTTAGCTGAAGCCACATGATTAACGCAGCGTAGAGCACGCTCAGGCCGAATATTATCTCAAGAATGGAAGCGCTGATGCCCACCATTATACTCGCCCCAGTTACCGCTCCGAGGGTGGTAGCCATCTCCAGAAACATTCCGAGACGCATGTTCGTGATCTCGTCCCGCACATATACGCTGGCAGATACACTGCTTGTGGCTACTACAGCTACTATGCTTGCTCCTGCTGCGATGTGGATGGGGACGTGAAGTATGAATATGAGAAGCGGGACCATGATTATTCCTCCTCCTAGTCCTAGGAGTGCTCCGAGGAAGCCTGATCCTATGGCGATGAGTAGCGCTGTGACTACGAACTCTGGAGTCATTGTGCAATCGTTACAGTACTGTAATTTATACCCTTGTATAAGAAGCCATAAAACTGACTGTTTTTCTAAAAGGAGTTATAATTTGGTTCTATACCAACAATGAGCCAAAACTGGGTCCAAAATGAGCCAAAACACTGACCAAATACAGCCAATATAAAAGAGAAAAATTAGCAGTGCCCAAGCATGTGCTCGGCTTCTCTGCTTCTCTTGAACACGATGAAGTCCTTGTATCCAAGGGCCTCTGCCTTAGTCTGACGCCCATTCGCTGTCTGCAGTATCATATCGTAGATGCGTTTACCCACACTGTTGAGACTCTCGCTTCCATCCAATATGGTGCCAGCGTTGATATCCATGTTATCTGGCATCATCCTGAATGTCTCAGGGTTACCAGTTATCTTGATAACAGGGGCGATGGCGTGTCCAGTGGTGCTGCCTCTTCCACTTGTGAAGCAGACGATCTGGGCTCCAGCCGCGATCATATGGGTTACGCTCGGCACATCCCAGCCTGGGCCATCCATGATGTAGAGACCCGGCTTGTTTGGTGTGTCAAATCGGTCCCAGTTGTTATACAGGACTCCCTGTATCGGTTTGGTGCCACCTTTGCGAACGGCGCCGAGGCTCTTCTCCTCAATTGTGGTTAATCCTCCGTCGATGTTGCCCTTGCTCATCCACCTGCTGTCTACGCCCATAGCTTTCTGGCGGTTCTCCTGAGTCTCAATGATCTCATAGATGGCGTCAGCCACCTCCTTGTTGATGGCTCTCTTAGCCAAGACATGTTGGGTGCCGCTCATCTCCTGAGTCTCACTGAACATCACGGTTCCACCCTCATTTATGAGCTTGTCAGCGGCTACGCCTATTGCTGGATTCGCTGCTAGGCCGCTTGTGGCGTCGCTTCCACCGCATTCCACTGCGAGGGTTAGTTTGCTTATTGGGAAGGTTTCGCGTTTTAGTTGCTCTGCTTCCTGCTTCATGGATTGGAGTAGACGGACTCCTTTCTCATGGGTTTTCAGTGTGCCTCCTTCTTCCTGAATGGTGATGTTGTAAACGGGTTTACCGCTTGGCTCTATTCGTTCTTTGAGTATCTCGCCTGTGAGGGTCTCGCAGCCTAGTCCAACTATGAGCACGCCAGCCACGTTGGGGTTTAACGCGGTGCCCACGAGGTTATGCACAAGCATGCTGTCGTTCCCGCAGCCATATGTCTGGGTAACAGCCACGGCTCCCTCTACCTGTTCGGCGATCTTCTTGGCTGGCTCGTAGCTGCAGTCTATTGGAGCGATCACGAGGAGGTGATTTCGTATGCCCACTTTGCCGTCGGGTCTCTCGTATCCGTAGAA
>CAYTVK010000060.1:0-10150 GCA_964441725.1 uncultured Candidatus Bathyarchaeia archaeon
CAACGTGGGCGTAGCCTGTATTAAAGACCCTGAAGCGGTACAGAAAGCAATTGAAGCCGGAGTAAGGGAAAAAGTCTCTATGAAAATAGGTGGAAAAACAGATGATTTCCATGGTGAACCATTACAGGTCTCTGGAGTTGTGAGAACCTTAACGGATGGACGATTCATTCATAAAGCCATGGCGGTAGGCGTGCCCGCAGATGTCGGTAGAACAGCAGTAATAGAGGTAAATGGAATTGAAGTCATATTATCTGAGAGAAGTCACGCACCGAATGACCCTGAAATCTTTAGAAGGAACGGGCTTGAACCGACTGATAAGAAGATACTAGTATTGAAGAGCAGGGGGCATTTCAGGGCCGCGTATGAGCCGTTTAGTAAACTTGTGCTTGAAGTGGATGCTCCGGGATTGACCACCCCTAATTTAGGGTGGTTTACCTATCACAATATTCCTCACCCCATCTGGCCCTTTGAGGAGCCCTAATTCTTTTTTCTACAGTTTTTTTTCTGCTTTTTGCATGTTTGTAAGGTTTTTATTCACTGAGAGTTGTTTAGCCCCTTGATGGAGCTTCAAAGGATCAGCAGCAATACTGTGATGATTGATGTTCCCTTTCATGGGAAGAGCGGAGTTTTAGGCACATATATCGTAGAAGGCGAGAAAATAGCCGTAATTGATCCAGGCCCACCTGTGCAGGCAAAGATACTTCTGGAATGGCTAAATAAGCAGAAAAAACGGGTTGATGTCGTTGCGCTCACTCATATTCACCTAGATCATGCGGCTGGGACATGGAATATTATTGACAGATACCCTGAGGCTGTTGTATATGTTCACCCCCGTGGATCAAAGCACCTAGTAGATCCCAGTGCACTATTGGATGCCGCGGATAAGCAGTTCAGAGGAAATATGCCTGACTATGGTGAGGTGAAGGGCTTACCAGTGGGGAACATCAGGGAGTCACTTGACGGTGAAGTGTTGGATCTCAAGGGAGCACAGCTAAAGACAATTTGGACACCGGGACATAGCACCCATAGTCAATCATACTTTGAGCCATCATACCGTACATTGTTTACAGGTGATACAGCGGGTCAAATAATTGATGACACCATACTACCTGCGAGTCCACCCCCATTTAACCCTCAACAGACAATAGAATCTATAGACAAAATGATCGAGTTAAAACCAGAGACATTGTGCGTTAGTCACTTCGGGTACAGGAGAAACGCCGTAAAATATCTGGAAATGTTTAAGGAAAGGATAAAAAAGTGGGAAAATTTGAGCATGAAAGCCGCTGAGGAAGAAGCTGGACTGCATAAATTATTTGACATGATACAGGGCGACGACTCCGGCGTCGAGAAACTGATAGCGTCAAACCCTGATGCAAAACACAGTGTCTATAGTAGCCTTACGGGGTTTCTGGGATACGCTAAGTGGATAAAAGAAAAATAAGTTAATGATCTGGCCAAAGTTACGATAAGAACCGTATTTTTACTGGGTTTTGGCTTTTTTCGAACGTGAATAGATGTACAAGATGTTCGCTATGGCGATTAATATGATTAAATAGATTGTTAAGGCTGAGTCAATTTGGATCAGTGACAGGTTCAAGATCAACCCGAGTAATACGATAACCACCATTGAAATGTAGAGTAACCTTGGGTCTACTTTTTCGTGATTCTCCAATCGATCTGTCGTTTTTTCACTCTCCTTTTCTTTGTTGAAAGGGTAGCTGTATCCAATCTATTTAAACAGAAAAAGACGAAAAATACTGTAAGCACCCCTTTTATGGTGTTTATTGTTTGAACTGGGTTTTCATCTGGATGACCTTATTGAAGTCACTCCGTGTAATTATTCCCATGAGTTTTCCATCTTCAACGACTGGGAGACGCCCAATATTACTCCTCGACATATTCAACAACGCATCAGAGGCTTTCTCATCGGGGGTGGCAAACACCAACGCTTTTTCCATAACATCACCTACAGTGACAGCGGTCCTATTTTCTGGCTCTACTTTTCTGACATCCTCGTTTGTTATTATGCCCACTAGCTTCCCATCCTGAGTAACGGGATACCCCTGATGTTTATACACGTTGAACCATTCCTCAATGAGTCTCTGAAGATTTACATCTGGTTCGACAGAGTGAACATCACGAGTCATCATATCTCGGACATGCATTTCACCAAGCGCTTCGCTTATGATGGTTTGACTAAGACCAGCCTGAGAACTCCCGTTTATAAAAAACCCAATGAAGATAAGCCACAGCCCATTCAATGAGCCCCCACTTAAAAAGCTGAAAAAGCCGAACCCCATAAAGAGTACACTGATGAAGCCCGCCACACTCGATGCTATTCTCGTTGATTTCACGATGTTGCCATTTCTCGCCCAGAGAAGTGCTCTCAACACCCTCCCACCGTCCATTGGGAACGCCGGAATCAAGTTGAATAAGCTCAGCGCGATGTTTACGTACCCGCTGTAAAATATCACTGCCTCTAAATAATCAGGCAAACCACTGCCGAAGAGGTAACTGATAGCCAGTAACGACACCCCAATTACCAGACTGCTGAGGGGACCTACAGCCGCCATGACTGCCTCCGTCTTTGGGTCACTGCTTTCCTCATTTATCTCTGAGACGCCTCCAAAGAAGTGAAGAGTTATACTGTTGATGCCTATTCCATTGCGCTTCGCCACAGTGGAGTGAGCAAGTTCATGTACGAGGATCGATACATAGAGGAACAACGCTGATGCAGCGCCTATCCCCCAGTAGAAAGAGTCTCCCTTACCGGGGTACTGGAATGGCAGATATGATGTCGCAAGGCTCCATGTTATTATTAAGAAGATGAAGAACCATGAATAGTTTAATTTTATATCTATGCCACTGATTTTACCGATTTTAATTGACATGCATACACCTGATTTGACAAAACTTACATTTTGGGTGATTTAGGAAAGGGTATCACTGTATTTAAACCGAAAAAAACAGCGGCTATCTTTTGAAGAGAACCATAGATAACAAGAATATTCCTGTGCCGGATATGACGACGAGGGGCCCCGCTGGGAGATTCAAGAAGTAAGATAGCGCTATTCCGATGACGGAGCTGAGTGCACCTATTAATGCGCTGCTCCAAGAGTAACTTCTGAGGCTCTTGGAGGTGTTTTTCGCTGAAGCAGCGGGAACAATTACCATAGCTCCTACGAGTAACGTTCCAACGATCTTTATCCCAACCGCGACGATGATACTCACAAGAAGAAGATAGATTAGATTAATCCTTGAGACATTTATCCCCGAGGTCTCTGCTAGTTCCTCTGAGATCATGCTCAGAACCACTTTTCGGTATATCTGTCGCACATATAGGACAGTCGCCACGGAGATGAGAGCGGCTATCGTGGTCTCCAAAAGGGTAATGCTGGATATGTCTCCGAACAACGCCTCCAATAGATCGAGTTGAGGGATCATGAGAATCCCAACCGCGAGGCTCAGCGTAAAAATAGTGCCTATTATGGCTTCAGCGCTGATGCTTGTGTTTTTCTCTATATGCCAAGTTAAAAACGCTGATATGAAGAGCATCGCGAACGCGCCAACGAAGGGGTTGAACCTCAGTAACACCCCGAGAGCCAGTCCCGGCAACGCGACGTGAGATAAGGCATCGCCCACAAGCGCCATTTTCTTTAGCACCATCAATGAGCCAATGTACCCAGCTGCGTAGCCTACGAATAGAGCAGCGGTTATGCTCAGCATAATGGGATTCATCGCACATGGGCCCCCCTGTATAATTTAATCGGCCTCCCGTAGATGGTCTCAAGCATCTTGGCTATGCTTGTATCCTCTATCTTATCGTAGCTTAGTATTCGCTTGTTTAGAACCATCACATAGTCTGCGTACTCATCCACAACGTGCAGATCATGGCTAATGAGGAGCAGCGTCACATGTTTCTCACGTTTCAGCTTCTCAAACAGAGAAAAAACTGTCTCTTCGTGGCCTACATCGATACCTGATGTTGGTTCATCAAACAACAGTATATCGGGGTCATCCATTAGAGCCCACGCAATCAAGACTCGTTGAAGTTCCCCACCGGAGAGTACTCTTAGGAGCTTTTTTCGGGTATCATCTGGATCCAGCTCAACCTCTTTCAGGACCTCGTCGACGTTTTGTCCCTTTAAGCCAAGGAATTCTTCAACGGTAACAGGTATCTCGCCGATGGTTAGAGTCTGGGGGATATAGCTTCTCCTCAGATCGTCTCTCCACCATACCTTTCCTGTGTGCGGGAAAAATCCTAGAATCGATTTGAATAGGGTTGATTTGCCTGAGCCGTTGGGTCCCACGATGGCTAGTGTGGTTCCCTTGTATACTGTGAAGTTGATGTCTTCAAGGATCTTGTATCTCTGGGTCTCAGCCGTAAGGTCACTTACTTTGAGTACTAGGTCGAGACTCTGCGCCATACGTGTAATTGTCGTCAATACTAGTTAAACATTATAAACGAAATATGTTGGAATCTTAATCATCAAGCATGAGTTCTACATGTGTCATGTCTTGGTTATTTCCTGTATGAATTTCACCTCATCAACGCTGTACGGCGATCCGTCTCTATGTAGTATGTCGTGGAACCAAGTCTCTGGCTTATGGGAGCCCGGCTCCGAGCCCCAAGGGTAGATGGTGTGGGTTTTACCAGACACCAGCCCCCAGTTGATGCAGCCAACTTGATGGCGTTTGAAGATCGGTAGATGTGTCTGGAATCGACTGCCTCGGGTTCTCGCCATATACTCTGTGCAGATTAAGGGTCTGCCTATTTGTTTCAGGGCTTCGATCTGGGTTAGGAGGTTTTTTGCGTCGTGGTAGTTGTGGAAGGTGATGATGTCAGAGTTTTCTATCTGGTACTTGTTGAGTACGGGGTTATCGTACCAGACTCCAACGGATATTGGTTGATCTGGCTCAGCCGCTCTAGCCCACTGGAAAACCTTCTCCAGTAATCCTAGGGATTTCTCATCGAGTTTGTTATTTCCCGGCTCATTATACAGATCCCACATGAAGACACGTTTATCATGTCCGAAGCCTGTGAGTATGTCTTTAACATAGTCTTCCAGTTGGCTCCACGTCGAATTATCGAGCACTTTGCTGATTCCGGGGCTCTGCACCCACCCCGAGTTATGGACACCCGGTCTTGGTGCGGGTTGAAGCCCCGGTTTTGGGTCGGTGTTCCAACAGTCATCGAAGAAGACAAACACAGGGGATATACCACGCTGTGACGCAATCCCAAGGAACTCATTGATCCTATTTTTGAATCCCTCGGGATCATTCATCCAGACTAGGTCATGCAGGTAAACCCTGACGGTGTTGAATCCAAGGCCCTTAGCCCAGCCCAGTTCACGTTTTATGGTCTCTGGATCGAAGGTCTCCTTTTGCCACATCTCAAGCTGGTTGACAGAGGTACTGGGCGTATAGTTGCATCCTACGAGCCACGGTTTCTCGTTGTACCATTCCCAAGTGTGTTCCTTTGTCCACTTCATATGATAATGTTGAGGCTATGAGTGTAATAACTTTTCTAGAAAATCTGAGATATCTTGGTCAGGTTTTTCGGTATGTAAACGCGCCTTTTCTGAGGTTGATTCCATATTCTAGGTATGCTTTGAGGCAAGCGAGGCAATTTGCCCAACCTTCTGTGTTGCCCATAAGCCACTTGATGCCTGCTTCATCATTTTCCCTGCGTTTCTCTGTGATGTTAACGATGGTTGCGTCATCTTCTCCTTGGACTAGTTTCATCTCGACAAGCAGTTCTTCTCCATCGACCTCCCAGTAATAGGATATGTACTTATCAGGCGTGATCTTGCCAATCCGAATGGGAAACTCCATGTCGAATTCAGGGAAACGCCACATGATCTGTTTGCCTTCCTCCATTCTTCCACTGCTTTTGGAGATAAAGTACTGTGTCATTTTGGCTGGGTCTACTATTGCTTCAAACACCTCGTGTGCTGGTTTCAGTATCTGGAGAGAGACATTGACTTCTAGGCTTTCTTTACTCATTGGAAAAGCACCTGTTGTTTAAAGTGGGTTTCAGAGGCATATAATATCTTATGCCCGAGTTTTTTTTCTTTGATTCAGTCTCTTATAATAAGTAACGACGAAAAGCCAACAATATACGTTAAAAAATCTATGCTTGGAGTAACTACTAAGGAATTGGTATGCTAACTCCTGTTTATCCATAGTTTTATCATTCTTTTTCATGTATTGGTGCATATGTCGGTCTTCAGCACTTATTGGACGGTGTTACTGAGGACACTGTTCCCATGGGCTGCAACGTTATTCATCGCTGTCTCATTCACCGGGTCTGAGTATTTTCTAGTTGTGGTTATCGCTGTTGGTTACTGGGCTATTGATAAGCGTCTTGCCAAACAGGGCGCATTACTGCTACTTTTCTCGGCTGTATCCAATTATTTGTTAAAGATAACTATCAAGCATCCTAGACCGCCTCAGTCTAACTGGTTACCGGGGGTCACCGCTTCAAATTACAGTCTTCCAAGTGGGCACGCTGAAAGTTCAACTGTGATATGGGGGTGGATAGGTATCAAGAGGAATGAGAAATGGGTGCGGATCGGTTTAACTGCCTTGATATTATTGGTGGGGATATCAAGAGTTTATCTTGGTGTGCATTGGTTTGGAGATGTATTGTTTGGCTGGTTTGTGGGATTAGCTATACTTGGAGTTGTCAGCCAATTTGAGGATAAGTTATTTGATGTAGTTGATTCACCGAAGTTTGACGCTGGGTTAATTGTTTTAGGCGTTCTCTCGATGCTAGGCTTTAGATTACTCTCTACCTATGGAGTAGGTGGCGACTTTGGGTCATTAGGGGGCTTGATGGTTGGAGTCGGAGCTGGTTTCCTTCTTGAGAGACGGTATGTTAAATTTACAACAAAGGATATTCCGGTTAGAAAGAGGATTCTCAGGGCTCTCATAGGGTTGAGTCTATTATTATTCATGATGTTTGGTTTATCCGGGTTTTTACCTAGCGGAGTCTTCTGGACGCATGAAGTGCGTTATGCGCTGGTAGCGGTTACTGCTCTGTCACTATATCCACGTTTATTCATGTGGCTTAGAATATAGCGTCTTTGTCAACCCTGAGTGTTTCTCTGTAGATCAGTTTGTTCATGTGATATCGAAACTTGCATTGCGCATAGAAGCAGGCAGTAAAAAAATTGAAATCCTCGTCTAAGATATACCTTTTTCAGCCATATCTGTAAACTATTCCATATCCCCCTTTTGGGTTATGCCAAGTAATCGCGTCATTTCCCCGCGTATGACAGGCTACTATGCATGAGCCACACTCAAGACATCCCTCATAACTGAAAACAATCTTATCATCCCTGAGTTCATAAACCTCCGCTGGACAAACCAATAAACAGGGCTTCTCTTCGCATGTCTCACATTTCTCAAGATCGACCTCGATATGGCTCTCCTGATCAAGCTTGTATCTATCCTTACCGAGCCTATCATCTACACTAAGTTTCTCGACGCTCATAGGGATCTATACACCTCCACAAAGTCAAGAAGTAGCTCCGTAAAGCCCACGTTTTCATTTATTTCATCCATAACGATATCACGTAATTTACGGGATGGTTTCGGAGTCACACCGTACAGTTCCATGAATGTATCACAGACCAGTCGAGGATATGCCGCGAATAGTCTTTGATTCTCAAACAAGAGCGGAACTCTTCTGAAGTTCTCCATCTCATCTAATACATGTCTTGAATTCAGGAATGCCTCATATTTTTTTAGAGAAGAGGCAGAGGTATCTTTATCTCCTAGTGCTTTAATGGCTGTTTTTGCAGCTGCCTCACCGGAGAGTATTGCGAGGTCCATGCCTCTGAGGTTGAAAAAGGTGTTCAAGTTTAGGCCCGCAGCAGAGCCACATACAAGCAGGCCATCGTCGTAAAGTTTGGGTATCTTCTCATATCCCCCTTCATGAACCAACCCTGCCGAGTATTCTATGATCTCTCCCCCCTCTATAAGCTTGGATATAAACGGGTGAGTCCTGTATTCCTCTATTAGTTCAGCGATTTTTAGCTGTTTATCGATGAGGCTGTTCATACTCAAGACAAATCCTAGTGAAACAGAGGATGAGTTTGTGATTATGAAGCCGCCTCCAGCTACATCATCCGTGTTTCCTACGAGAGTGTATACTGAGCCCTCATCTTTGTGGATATTGAATCTCTGGTTTATGGTATCTTCGGGGAGTTCCACGAGCTCTTTAATTCCTATTGAAACATCCTTTGGGTAAATTTGCTTCCTAAAGTCGGCTTCCTCTAATAATATGGACCTCGCGCCTTCAGCGTCGATTACTATATCCGAATATAATTCATCTGAGCCGGATCTGATCCCAACGACTCTTTCTTTATCAACTATTAATTCATCAACGGTTGTGTTTGTGATTAAGGTGCTTCCAGCTGCCTCAGCTTTCTCAGCCATCCATTTATCCAGTTTCACCCTTAGGACGCTAAAAGCGTTATAGGGGGCGCTTCTAAACTCGGGGGCGTTAAGGCTTATGTTTACTGATGCCTCCTTGTCGAGCAATACTGTATTATAACAGGTTATAGGGCGCTCTAGGGGGGCTTCTTTCCAGAAGTCAGGGTACACCAGGTTGGCTATCTGTGAATATAGCATACCCCCGGTCATGTTCTTGGCTCCAGCCTCTGCCCCCCTTTCTACTAGTAAAACGTCAACACCGTTCTTTGCCAAAGTATATGCAGCGGTAGACCCTGCTGGTCCAGCCCCCACCACTATTATGTCAAATTTCTCGGCCACCATGAGTCACTCCCGTGAAACAACTAAGTTTCATTGTTGAAGGACGGGATATAAACCAAGTTCACTTGTAAAGAGTATGTTTATGCTCTAATTTAGCAGCATTATAACAGCATTTGTTTTATCTAAGAGGAGGAGGGATAATTTACAATGATGACGCTTCTCAAGGAGATCATTCAACTTGATCCCCGGATACGTATGGCGGTGTCAACGGGAAACCTCTTTGGGCAAGTCGAGAAAGTTGCCAGAGAAGACTTGGATTCCATTGAGGTCGAGGATGACTGGGTTTTCCTGAAGATAATAGCAACCTCCATGGTAACTATGTTTGATAGATACGAGGAAAAATTTGGTGAATTAAATATGTCTGGAGCCTGTATGGATAAACTAAATTTCTTCTTTTTCCGAAAGGGAGAGAACATTATACTTGTCTCTTATGACCCCTGCTCTGTAACCGAGATCTATTCAAAGCTCATGACCATTCTCTAAAATACAATACTTGAATGGGTCATTACTTTTTTACTCAAATTATTTTCATTTATGATGAAAATTATTGTGGCTAGATTTGGACCTAATTTTGACGTGAAATTGAAAAACCCGTAATAAGCGCCAATAAAAATTTCAGATGATTAACATGTACGACGAATATGGCGAGGAACATAAACAAGAATCCAGACCAACAAGAACTCTGATAACAATCAGTATAATATTGAATTTATTACTCGCTGCTGGGATTGGAGTTCTCTATAACCAGAATAACATGTTGACTCAGGAAATAACGCAGTATGCTCAATCACTGTCATCAACCTCGGAGAATCTAATGAACTATGAACAGCAACTGAATATGACCCAGACACAGCTAGATTATTACAAGAACTTAGCGAACCAGCTATCATCCAGTACGTCAATTAGCGACACTTCACCAAGCATATTAGGCCAAGCTACAGTGCCAATTGTTGCGGTGAAAACAGTACAAAGTGGTTTCACAGCTCAATATGTGGGAGAGGTAATGCAGGCTAACATTGAATTAGTTAAGGGAGAAGGACGCGTGCTGGTGAACACACAGGTCATCAACGGAGCTGATATACAAGCCAGCTTGAGGACTGCCACGTCTGTGGCGTCACAACTCACTAATGTCTCCTTCAGTGGTACGGATGTCATTTTGACTATTGAGGGCGGTTCAGATGTTCAAATCGTTGACGGCCCCAGTGCAGGAGCGGCACTAACCATAGGCGTTTACGCTGCAATAACGGGAAAAACGCCTCTGAGCAACGTCTACATGACGGGTACAATAAACTCAGACGGTGCCATTGGCCAGATCGGCGGTGTAGAGTACAAGGGTCAGGCAGTAGCAGAGGCAGGGGGTACAGTT
>CAYTVK010000061.1:0-9957 GCA_964441725.1 uncultured Candidatus Bathyarchaeia archaeon
AGCGCCGAACAAGCCGCCGCCACGCTTTCGTAGCTCACGGTTATCGATCCTGAGCCTGCAGCACATGCTGCGTACATCCTCTGGACTCATATCACTGTTGATGAAGTTGCTGAAGTATGGGATGCCGTACTTGGCGGTCATCTCGAAGACTTTCTGCGAGACTGAGCTATTCCAATCGAAGTCCCTTGTGAGGCTGTAGGTCGGAATGGGAAAAGTGAATACTCTACCGGATGCGTCACCCTTGCTCATCGCCTCGGCGAAGCAGGTGTTGAACAGGTCCATCTCTTCCTGGAAGTCGCCATAAGTATCCTGTCTGATCTTGCCTCCCAGAATCACTGGCTCCTCCTTGAGGAAGCTGGGCACCTTCAGGTCCATCGTGACATTGGTGAATGGGGTCTGGAACCCTACTCTAGTGGGGACGTTGATGTTGAATAGGAACTCTTGGAAAGCTTGCTTGACCTCACGCTCACCCAGCCCATCATACCTGATGAATGGGGCTAGATAGGAGTCGAAGTTGCTGAAAGCCTGAGCGCCAGCCGCCTCACCCTGCAGCGTATAGAAGAAGTTCACTATCTGCCCAAGCGCTGTCCTGAAGTGCTTAGCAGGTGCACTGGAGATCTTGCCAGCTACTCCCTTGAAGCCAGAAAGAAGTAGGTCTGGTAGGTCCCAGCCTACGCAGTATGGTCCAAGGACGGCTAGATCATGGATATGCAGATCTCCGTTATTGTGAGCATCCCTCACGCTCTGGGGATAAATCCTGTTGGTCCAGTATCGACTGATGACGTTACTCGAAATATAGTTGTTTAAACCCTGTAGGCTGTAGCTCATGTTGCTGTTTTCCCTGATCCTCCAGTCATCCAGCATCAGGTACTTCTCAACCATATCATCGCTGCTGAGTCCAGCCGCAAGCTCCCGAAGCTCATTCTGCTTCGCCCTATACAGGATATAGGCTTTAGCTGTACGCGCGTAGCCCGCTTTGATTATTGATTCCTCTACGAGGTCCTGTATTTCCTCGACTGTGGGGCAACCATCCGCCCCAAACTGCTCACTTAACTCACCCAGCACGATATGGGTGATGCCTGTAGCGGTCTCATTGTTTCCCTCTCCAACCGCCCTCATTGCCTTATCTATAGCGTTCTCTATGCGGCTCTTATCAAATTCCGCCAGCTTGCCATCTCGCTTTCTTACATATTTCATTTTATTTTCCTTCCAAGCATATCAGCCAGATGGGGATCATAGCGCCAGTGATGGATGCATACAGATGGCTGTGGTATCAAAGATGATGCCTTCTCCCCCCCCGAGAGTTCCCCTAAATATAGTGGCTGTTATTCTTCTAGACACTACAGATAGAGTGTTGGTTATAATGGTTATGTTTTTTCAGGACAATTCAAAATAGTTGTCCTTTCATCAGAAAAACTGAAAAACACAAAATAATGCAAAAAAATATGAATTATTCGTTAAAAAGATCATTACTATGCAACATTGTCTAATCAAAGAAATGGATCCAGGGAGAACACAAACAGACCTATTTCATAGAGGATTAAAGATAAACCATTCAGACGCATTGAATTAATTCAATGAGATGATTTTTGAGCGCTTTGTCCCAGAAAATAAACTCATTACGCATATACTTTACTACTATCGAATTCTTTGGAAATCATTGATAGGTGCAATAGTCTTACGCATCAATATCTCGGACTGGCCGGAGATGAGATAATCATCGAGCACGCCTACCACACTATAGCCGAGTGCATGATAGAAACGCTGAGCCTCGTGGTTGAACCCTGAGACGCATAGAAAGACATTAGGCTTCTCCCTGAATATTCGCTGCTCAGCGTACTTCATCAACAGTCTACCTAAGCCCTTATTCCTGTTGAGAGGCGAAACACAGAGGGATTTAATATACCCCGTGAAGGCTCCCCTAATCTCCACCACTATGAACCCCAGTATGGATTCACCGTGTTGAGCAACGTAAACCTCTCTACCAGGATCAGACAGAGTCACTATGCTATCATTATAGACGATACCTAGAGTTATCCAAGGATCACTGGATGAGAGCATGGAGGCGCATGTGGAGAGATCAACAGGATCAACGGTCCTCCTGATGACTAAATCCGTAAGATGGCTTGACACAGTGATGAAAGGACTCATGAAAATATAATATTAGACCATGGGTTTTCTCATGTTTCTGTTCTCTGGTTTCGTTGCTTTCTGCATTGGCTTCTTTCCACGGTTTCTCTTCTTATCATCCACCAATTCATCCGCCTCAATACTCGGAGCCAAGAACAACTGCCCACAGAAGACACAAGTGTACTCCCCGCCGGGAATAACTTCAACGTATACAGGGTTTAACTTACCGCAGGCGCTGCACTTTAGATAAACAGAATTACCCATTATCATTCACCAATAAGAGGAGAACACGGGATCGGGATAAACACATCGCATACTACTCGTGAAGCCTCAGCTTATACCGCATCAGTTCACGGAGAATAACCTCATAGGAGACTATCTTCACATCCTTCACGTACTCCACCTCCTCCCGGTCCTGCTGTGCGGCACGAATATCCTCCATGGACCCAAAATGTTCCTCTATCACCTCTGTGGCGAGGTGAAGGCAGTCCTCTATGACTTCACTGAGATCAACATCAGACATATTAAGACAAGATGAACCACGGGATAAAAACCTGAACCAACATCTATAACTCGCCAAAGCCAATCTAAGGCAATGATCAAGAAGACATCACAGCTACTAGAAGAACTCAGAGGGCGGTACCCGGAACTCAAGACACCGTACAGGCTAAAGACATACTACAATACAGAATACCAAGTCTTCTTCAACTGCGACACAGAACCAGAAAAATGTCTACAGCAGATTCTCACAGACTCTCATCCACCATCCTTCAGGGTGTTTTACATAACCCAGGACAAGGATGATCAATCATACAAGCTTACTGAGACAGCCTACGCCAACTTCCCAGAGACGAGCATCGATAAATGGATACCTCGCTATCATAAACAACTCAAACCCGGCGGAGAAGCAGGACTTGAAGCGTCTGGAAAAAAATACGTTGAATACGTCGGAGCAGAAGTAAGGGAATAATAACCCGGTGAAAACATCACCAAGATATAACTGCAGCCGCCTCCCTTCACAACATGATTAACTTGTTCAAGACACCTATGTTCGGAGTCCACCATCAGCCGGAAGGCAGAGACTGGAACCACATGAAAAAAGCAGTCCACCTAGTAGAGGACAACGGATACGATCTATTCACAGTTACTGACCACTTCATGAACATGACGGACCCGGAGGGACCGTACAACCACCCACTGGAGGCGTGGACGCTCCTCGCTGCCCTAGCAGCCGAGACAAGCAAAATACGGCTCTCGCCGCTGGTATGCTGCTACGGCTACAGGCGACCCACTGTATTAGCCAAGATGGCGACAACAGTAGACATCATCAGCGGTGGCAGGCTCATCTTCGGCATCGGCGCAGGCTGGCATGAGGCAGAGTTCAATGGCTTCATGGGAAAATATCCAAGCGGACCAAGGCGACTCACTGGGCTCAAGGAGACCATTGAGATCGCAAAAGGGATGTTCACCCACGAACGGTTCAGCTACAACGGAAAAATCTACAAGGTAGATAACGTGCTCAACAGCCCTCAGCTAATACAGAAGCCCATCCCCATCATGGTGGGAGGCGGAGGCGAGAAAAGAACCCTCAGATACGCTGCGAGATACGCTGACATCAGCCACTTCTTCATCGGGGACGTAAACCAGTTGAAAGAGAAGCTCAAAATACTGAAACGCCACTGCCAGAGAGAAGAGACGGACTACGAGAGGATAGTGAAGGGCACAACATTCAGTGTTGTCCTTGGCTCAGAGAAAGAGATAGATGAAAAGATCAACAAACGAGCAAAAGAGTACCACCTACCAGTAGAACCGATGAAGAACAGACTCGGATTAGGAGCGGGAAAACCCAGCTCAGTAGCCGACAACTTCAAGGAACTATTCGACAACGGCCTCGGATTGGTCACCCTGAGCTTCATAGACATGGATGATATACCGGTATTCGCCAAGGAAGTCATCAGCCAGTTCAGGTAACCCCTATTTTTTAACCACCAAAACAACCATGTCAGACATGAAACACAATCGCAGACTCACAGCAGCTCTCTTAATACTCGTGGTCTGCGCAGTCGCCTTCTACGCCTACCAGACGATTAACCAGAAACCTGCCCTGGAGCCCCTGTACACCTATCAGGTGGTCAACAAATACCCCCACGACCCTGAGGCATTCACAGAGGGATTGATCTTCTATAATGGCGTATTCTACGAGGGAACCGGTCTCTACGGACAATCCTGCATCAGAATCGTAGACCCCGAAACAGGTGCCATATTAAACCAAGTAGGTCTTCCTTCAGAGTACTTCGGCGAGGGCGTAACGATCCTTGACGACGTGGTTTATCAGGTTACGTGGAAGAAGCATGTGGGCTTCATATACGATCTTGATCTCCAGAAGACTGGTGAATTCAGCATCCCCAACGAGGGCTGGGGGCTCACAACAGATGGAAAACAGTTGATACTCAGCGATGGCACGTCGACGCTCAGCTTCATCAACCCGGATACGATGAATGTAGAAAACACTGTTACGGTAACCTACAACGGCGAGGAAGTCACCCAGATCAACGAACTGGAATACATTGAGGGCAATGTCTACGCCAATATATGGCAGACAGACCGGATCGCGGTAATAAACCAGACCAATGGAAACGTGATCTCATGGATAGACCTAACCGGGTTAAAGAATCAGCTCGATAATAGAAACGGAATCGACGTACTCAACGGCATCGCAAGCGACTCAGAAACAGGTAAAATCTATGTAACAGGTAAACTATGGCCAAACCTATTCGAGGTCCAGCTCATTCCCAAGTGACGCCAGCCAGTCATCAATCTCGGCGTCGCTTCTCAGATGAACCACACGGATATGCTTGTACTCCTGCTTTCTGAAAAACTCTGGATATTCTCTTTTTCTACGCCAGTAGGTTCTGAGGACAAACCAAGGCATGGAGTCTCTTCCAACAAGCGCGTTGAGACCCTCATGGTTAGTACCCCAAAGCTCCTCATGGGTAACCACCCTGCGAATAGTCCTCCAAAGAGTACGTAGAAACACGGTGCGAAAAGGCAGGTCCAGCCACACCACGGTGTCCACCCTACTCCACAGCACCTCACGGGCAAACCTATAATTCCCACAGGTAACCCATGAGTCACCCCTAGTAGCATCAAGAATGGCCTGTTTGAACTCCGTCTCTGGGTATTCAACCCACCCCGGTCTCCAGTAGAGGGCGTCAAGCTCAACATGGGGTATTCCCATGATGCACGCGATCTTTTTAGCAACAGTGGTCTTACCTGAGCCGCTGGTTCCCACAACAGCGATACACTTCAAATAAGACCACCAGAAGAGATAGAAACTACTTCTTCTTGGCAACTATCTCAAGATAGTCTTCCCTAGGGGGTGAGAAACACTCGACGAGTACGGCGGGCTTGTCCCCAGTGGCGTCAAAGTTATGGGAAGCATTCGGTGGAACCCAGAAACTGGTCCCCTTCACAATATGCTTCTCCTCACCATCGATGTATAGGGTTCCCTCACCCTCAATCACCAGCCCCATCTGTTCATGGGGGTGGCTGTGAGGTGGCGTAGGCACATTAGGCTGCACCGTCAACCTCATCATCATGGCTTTCCCACCAACTATGATAATCTCACCGAACCTCCCCGGCACGGTCTCCAAAGTAGGATGCTCTCCCGGCAACACTGTCTTCATCTAGAATCAAAATAACTCCCATGATCCTCCTATAATATGTAGCGGAGATGCGAATAGTGTTTTATAATAAATCGCCTTCGATAATGCTATGTCCATTGAAAAAAACGTCCGCAAGGAACTCACAGGACCAGCAAGACGATCAGCGACGAGAAGATCAGGGCCACCAGACCCAGAGATGATAAGCCTAGCAGCGGGAGACCCCAACTTCCTGCTACCAGACTACATCACAGACGTAGTAAAACACGCCATCGAGATAGGGCAGACCCACTACTGCTTCGGAGGCGACCCAGAACTCAAAGAAGCCATCGCAAAATACTACAGCAAATACGGCTACGAGACACAGCCAAGCCAAGTAAACATCACAGCGGGAGGCAGCGAGAGCATCCTCAAGAGTTACGCGGCGATACTCAATGAGGGAGACGAGGTATTAGCCTTTGACCCAGCTTACAGCGGAGGCACTATGGTCCCTGCTTACTTTGGAGCCAAGACGGTTTACGCTCCACTGCAGAAGCTGGAGGATGGTTCATATGATTTCGACGAGGAGGCGTTGAAGAATGCTGTCACATCCAAAACCAAGTGCCTGTACATTGAGAACCCCGGTAACCCCAGCGGCAAAGTCTATGGAGAGAAAGAGTTGAAAGCCATAGCTGATCTCAGCATCGACAAGGACTTTCTGATTGTAAGCGATGAGACCTACACAGAGTATATCTGGACAGGTAAGAATCATCTACCCATCATCAATCTTCCTGGTATGGAGAACCGGGTCATCGTGGCGATGGCCATGACCAAGATGTTCGCGTGGGCTGGGATGAGAACAGGATGGGTAATAGCTGGACCAGAACTCAACGAGTACGTTGGCAGATCACCAGTAGGTGGAGCGAGTTGGCCCATCCAGCGTGGATGCTTGAAGGGTCTTCAGGATGGCTACCGGTTCGTATTGGATATGAGGGCGGAATACAAGCAGCGCATCGAGTACACCATGAAGCGGTTTAACGAGATGCCCGGAGTAAAGTGTCCGCATCCAGAAGGAGCCTTCTACATGTTCCCAGATATAACAGGAACAGGAATGAATAGCGGCGACTTCGTGCAGAAGCTCATGATGGAGGAGAAGGTGCTTGCTGTAAGCGGCGCTAGTTATGGAGCGGGACATGGCGAGGGAAACGTCAGGTTCAGCATGATCAGGCCGCTGAGCACCCAGAAGATGAAGAGCTGGTTCTCACATAAAAAAGGGCTGATGCTTGAAGACGCCATGGATAGAATCGAGAGATTCGTCCAGAAGCACGCCTAACTTCCATTATTATTCATTGTTTCTTTTTCATTTTCGGGTTATTTCTTAAGCTTGTAATGGGGATATTGGTGCATGGTTAAGCCAGTTATCGTGGTTCATGGAGGCGCATGGGATATTCCCGATGAACAAGTTGATGAGAATATCACGGGCGTTGAGAAGGCAGTCAAGCAGGGATGGAGCACACTGATGAAAGGTGGCTCAGCGCTCGACGCCGTTATTGCGGCTGTAAACAGCATGGAGGATAACCCTATTTTTGATGCAGGCATCGGCTCGGTGCTCACAGAGGATGGCACAGTAGAGATGGATGCACTCATCATGGATGGAAAAAATCTTGAGGCAGGAGCAGTGGCGGGTCTCACTGATATAAGATATCCAGTGAGACTTGCGAGACTCGTAATGGAAGAAACGCCCCACGTGTTGATGATCGGAGAAGGAGCTAGAAGACTTGCTGAGAAATTCAGCCTAGAGCGAATAACACAAGACCAGCTTGTAACCGAAGACGCACGCAAAGGGCTTGAGGATTGGCTTAGAGAGCGGAGGTTCGGAGGAACTTTCGGTCACGAGACCGTCGGAGCTGTTGCATTGGACTCGAATGGTAATCTCGCCGCTGCCACAAGCACCGGGGGAGTGACCGGTAAGAAAGTGGGGAGAGTGGGAGATGTTCCCATCATTGGCTCAGGTGGTTACGCGGATAACAGGGCAGGAGCCGTATCAAGCACAGGGCACGGTGAATCCATATTGAAGGTGAATCTGGCGAAGCTGGTTTTAACCTACATGGATACAGGTATGGGGGTTCAGGAGGCTGCCGAGAAGGCGTTGGGATACATGGCTGTGAGGGTTAAGGGTAACGGCGGCTTGATCGCGCTGGATGCTGAAGGTAATGTGGCTCATGCCTTCACCACCAACAGGATGGTTTGGGCGTCAATGAAAGACGGAGAACTGGAGTCAGGGATCAACACCTAGATGAAATATACAGCGAGACGATAATGAGAGCTATTCCAGCAAGTATCACCACTATAGATATAGTTGTGAATACGGGAGGGTTCTCAGCTACTTGACTGCAGTCAGGTATCCTGCCGTCATCAGGGTACCCATTGCTCTCCCAGTAACCGAGGTAATCATAGTCTGTTATCTCAATGTGTTCAACATACTTCACCCACTTGTAGCCCCAGTAACATGGCAGTACGACCCTGAAAGGGTACCCCTGATCCCGTGTGAGGGTTTGACCGTCGGCGTATATGGCTAGGATCATATTGTCGTTTATCTCGTCCAAGGATATGCTGCTGCTGTACTGGGTTAAGTCTCCGAAGCTGATGTCCACCGCGGCGTCTGTCGGTTTAACTATATCAAGAATATCACTGAGCCGGACCCCAGTCCAGTTATACGTGTAAACCACGTAGCTGTTTAACCCAGGGGGGTTAGAGGAGGACCCAACGCATATTACGGTGGCGTTTACGTTGATCATGGGTAGCTGCTGAAATTCGCTGTATGTGATGTTTATGGGGTTCTCCACTGCCCCATAGATGCGGAGAACCGGCTCGTCCTGAGCAGACGCAACGGGAATCATAAACGCGATCACTGCGAGTATGATGAGCATTCGTTTCATCAGATCACCCCCAGCTTCACCACAACATGGTAGATGAGCGTTACAAAGAAGGCGGTAGATATGGGCAGATGATACATTCTCCAGTACTTCTGCACCCGAGGACTGCGTGGATAGAGCCTGATCAATGCACCTGATACCGCCAATATCAAAACCAGCCCCAACATCAGATAACTACTGTAATGCACAGGCAGTATAACATTCGCCTTGGTTCTGCTATGGATCAGCGCCAACCCGGCGGCGATGACGCTAAAAACACTGTGAACATCCATCCAATGAGACGTAATTTTCCGTCTGAACTGCCTCAACGCAAGAAGGGTAGACGCCAGTATCATTGTTGCAGCGGTTATCCCAGCCCAGTGAAGCAAATCCTTGACATCAAGGGACCAAGCCGCGTTGAAACGGATCGGTCTGAAAAGTATCAGCCCTGTGAATATGAGGAGGATTCCTGCAAGCATTAACAGTCGGAGCTGGGTGGATTTATTCACAGTAGGTAATGAATGTGGGTGGCTAAAAACCGTCACATTGAACCAGCGTTACTTAATCAAGGTAGCTTTGTGATTACCCGAAGAGGGAGACTATTGCTACCCCTAGTACAATCAGCGTGCTCCCCAGCACCATTAACCTGTTTATCAACTCGTCACGGATTATGAACCTCGAAAGCAATACACTGAATAACGGATAACTGTACACAATGGAGGTAACCACAGAAACCTTACCGAGATTAATCGCCATAGTGATGGTAACCCAAGCAGCCGCGTTAACAATGCCAGACCCAGCCAGCCACCAGACACTCTGTTTATTCACCTGCAGGCTCTTGAAGCCATCCTTAACAGCCAAATAGGCTACACAGGCGATTAGCCCAGCGAGAGTGCTGACCTGAGCCCCTAACACAGCGTCGGGCTGTAGGTTTGTTCCCAGCTTACGGAGGATGTTTGATAACGCGTAGAGCACAGAGGCAGTTAAGGGGAGATAGACTAGTCTCCAGTCTATGGATAGACGCCCCTCCTTCATATTGATTAAACCAATTCCACCGACCACCAGCAAGGCTCCGAGCACAACAGAGAGAAGAAGAGGCTCACCTAGAAAGAGCACCGCGAGAACCGTGACTACAACGGGGCTTGTGCCAATTATGGCGCTGCCTACAGAAACGCCGATACGCTTGTACGACATCATCGTGAAGAGTCTGGCTATGAATGAGCCGCACACACCGGCTAGGGCAAACCAGAACACAGCAGAGAGATTCAGAA
>CAYTVK010000062.1:0-8324 GCA_964441725.1 uncultured Candidatus Bathyarchaeia archaeon
ATGATATCAATCTCGTATTAACGATTGACAGAGAGGCTGAGAACTGGAAAAAGAGAGTTGGCTTCGTGCCTACTGTGCTCAAGGAAGTTGCCCCAAGCTCAGAAAACGCTGTCGCCTTAATCTGTGGTCCACCCGTGATGATCCGTTTCTGCTCACCGGTTCTCACTGAGCTCAGATTTTCCCCCGAGAACGTAATAATGTCTCTTGAGATGCGGATGAAATGCGGTATCGGAAAATGTGGAAGATGTAATGTAGGTGGAAAACTAGTCTGTCAAGATGGGCCTGTTTTTACCCAAAAAGAACTGATGGACATGCCCAAAGAGTATTAACGAAAATCTCTAATTTTCACAACCATTTCTATAACCATGTATTCTGAAAGCCACTGCCACCTTGGCGATATGACAAGAGACGGCCTTGAAAAAGCCGAGAAACAGGGATTCATGTTATTGTTAACCGCGGGGATTGATCTCGCTAGCTCGGAGCAAGCGGTGGAGACTGCTCATCGTAGTAGCATGGCTAAAGCTTGTCTGGGTGTTCATCCATGGTACGCTGATGAGTATAGTTATCATGTGCGGAACAGATTCTCTGAACTCGCTGATGACGAGGAGTGCGTCGCGGTAAGCGAGATCGGTTTAGACTTTGTCGGTAGAATGACGCATGAATGGGTGAGAGAAGAAAGTTATATCGATCCAAAGGTCCAGTATGAGACATTGGATGCGCAGCTTGGGTTAGCAAGAGAACTCAGTTTGCCTGTACTGGTGCATGACCGGGCTCCTGATATGGAGATACTGAATATACTTGAAAGCTCAGGTAATATTAACACCGGAATAGCCATACATGGATTCTACAAAGACATCTACTATGCAAGGAGATGTGTGGATAATGGAATCTATCTTTCCGTTGGATTAAGAACCATACAAACCGCTGAACCAATCTTTATAAAAGCCGTGAAAGAAACACCAATCGAGTATCTTCTAACAGAGACTGACTCAGACAAACCTGAAGGCGTATTAACTGTTTGCAGACTAATAGCACAGCTGAAAGAAACCACGATGGAAGAAGTAGGTAGGATAACAACTAAGAATCTAATGAGACTCTGTGGCATCTAATCTCCGCCAATATTTTTATATCCAGAAGACGCGACGCCATTTTGTCTGGAGCACAGCCCATTGGATGATTCAATAAAGAAACTGCTACCAGTCTATGTACTGGTATTCCTAAGAGCACTCGGGCTCTCCATCTCAATAAACGGACCAATTATGCCTCTCTACGTGAGAAGCCTCGGTGTAAGCGTGAGCCAATGGGGCCTGCTATCTACCTTTTTTGCACTGGGATTGATCTGCTTCGAAGCTTTCTGGGGCTTTATGTCAGACAGAATCAACAGAATAAGAATACTCATAATCGCAATGATATTCATGGCAACCGTACTACCCCTCTACACTCAAGAAAACCTGCTACCCTATTTCTTCATATTTCAGTTCTTGATGGGCTCCTTTATGGTGATGGTAGGCCCAACTACAAGAGCCTTGATTGCCGATCACTCCCCTGTGACACAAGTTGGCTTCAACATAAGCCTCTGGTATACTTGCGTTTCAACAGGTAGTATACTCGGGCCTGTTTTGGGAGGCTATCTATCCAAGGGCTTCGGTTACTCTACATTGTTCTACACATCATCCGTTATACTCATAGCATCAGCCACGCTGTTATTCTTCACAGGCAGAATACTAGTAATTGATGAAAAAACTAAGAAAAAAATCAACATAATTGAAAACATCAAATCCATCTTCATCGATTCCCAGATAAAACTCACATTCATTATGGCTTTCCTAATATTCCTTGGCGTATCATCGGTCAGAAGCTTCCTACCCATCTATGCTTCTGAACTCTATTCAATGGATGAAATATCAATTGGCCTAATGATAACCCTCGGCTCAGCGATGCAACTGATAATAACACCAATAGTTGGAAGATTATCTGATCGATACAGTGTAAAAGAGATGCTACTAACCCTTCTAGCAATATCCGGAGTTCTTTTTCTAATGGTCCGAATAGCTACTACACCCATTCAAGTAACACTCATGACAATTGGACTAATGATCAGCTTCTCTTCACAATCTGTATCACTTATAATAGTATCAAAACTTGCCTCAAGAGAAAAACTAGGCACAACAATGGGTATTTATGGATCATTCGAAGATCTAGGATTAATAATCGGGCCACTGGTCTTTGGCTACATCTGGGAGACGTACAGCCCCCAAAACATATATTTGATAGCATCAATTGCAGCCTTTCTAGCGATAATCCTTCTCTCACAGACAAAACTAGGGATAAAACAATAGTTTATTAACTATCAACTTGTGGCTAGGATGAAACATGGAATTACTTGAGCAACAGCCTGCACTGAGAAAACTGATGATGCCTCTACTCGGATTAATATTATCAACGGGTTTATTAATGGCATCGCTCTGGCAGATTGAGATCGCTGTTGCCCTACCGGGTGATAATTTTAGTTTTCCATTCTATATCTTGACAGTTAACAAGTGGTGGATCAGAGACTTCTGGTATCTAGTCAACATTGTAAGCTGGTTACTAGGCATTCTATCAACCGCAACCTTGGTAAATTTACATAACCGAAAACTCGATTAGGTAAAGGTTAAAACCCGCCAAAATTTACCTGAGACTACATTGAACGACGAAGTAAAAACCGTACTGGACAAACTGAGACAAGTAGGATCAAATCTAACCTTTGAAGGTGAGTATGTCGCAGACTTTATCGAACGACTGGATAAGCTTGTTGAAGTCATTGGCATCAGGATGGAAGGTAACGTACTAAAGATAATAGTCGGTGAGGCAAAAAACGGAGACCCTACCGAAATATTAAGCGTGATCGCTAAGGCAACATTACTTAACGTATCAGCAGCTGGCTACGAAGATACCCCCTATGGAAAGATGATTTATTTCGAGTACTACATCCCACCATGGAATGAAACCTACATACAGTGACTCGTTTTTCCATCCATGAGATGGCATTCGAGTAACACTTTCTTAATCTATTCACCTGCAAGCATAATACAAGCCAAACCTGTGGTAAGACTCGCTTCACGTTGGGAAACGCAATGAACTAAACGAGTCTTACCAATGAAAACAGATACCACATTTAAATTCAAGTCTTAATAAAAGAAAAGAAACCCGGATGATAAATCAATTTGGTTGAGTAAACTAGAATGGCTTTTCCTTCTGCTCTACCCTGTAAAGTTTATTGTAGACAGAATCCCATTTGCCTTCCTGTATTTTCTCACATATATCATACATTACCTCTCTGAAGGCTTTCTTCTGGTCTTCGTCCTCATACTTGTAGTAGAGGGCTGAGAGATCATGCCAAATTTCCTCCTTGATGTCCGTTAACTCGACCTCTCCACCGGGAAGGATCTGATCTATTACATCCTTTACCATGCCTTTGAAGCCGTTCTGTTTATCGTCAGACGCCATAGGTATTCGGGATGGAACCTGAAAAAATCCCATATAAGGCTTGCTAAAACGACTTTCATGGTTGCTTTATCTTGTCAAAGTTGCCTTGTTTTATTTGCGTTTATTTGCGTTTTTATACATTATTTATTGGTGTAGCGTTGTCTCATCTAACTAGGTCAAAAAATGGTTTCAGAAATATTGAAAAAATGAATCTTGGATATGGACCAGTGATCGGTTTAAACCCTTGATTATTGTAGTATATCATAAAATCTCCGGAACTCCATTAAGATGACTCAAAAAACTCCCCCCATGTTGACCTCAGAGACCGCAAAAAACATACTCGCGGGAAAAAACACAGTGTCCCTAGATCTCGGAAAGTCAGAAACAACGATAAAACAGACAAACAAGACATATTTACTAAATAAAGTAGAATCTATCGGTTCAGATATACTGGAAAAGATAGCACAAGATCAACGCTCAATATACTTTGTGAGTAACAAAACCGTTTTCATGGCAGCTATACGTGGAAAACACTTTTATAAACTAGCCAAAACCACTGGGGCTCCGACACTGGAGATCGATGGTATAAGGATGCATAGAACAAAAGATACAACTCCCGAGCAAGATGCGCGGGATAAGCTTTCAATCTTGGGCTTGAGAAGCGGAAGAGTACTGGATACATGCATGGGATTAGGATACACCGCTATTCAGGCTAATGAATCCGGGGCAGAATACGTTGTTACCATTGAGTATGAACCGAATGTCATCAGGATAACTCAATTAAACCCGTGGTCCAGCAAGTTGTTCACTGAATCTTCAATTCATAAGATTATTGGAGACAGTTTTTACGCAGTTGACGCCTTGCCCAAACACAGCTTTGACTATATTATACATGATCCTCCGAGACATGGCTCCGCTGGGCACCTGTATGGTCAGGAGTTCTACGAGACACTGGCGCGTGTAATCAAACCCGGAGGTAGATTGTTCCACTATACAGGTGAGCCGAGGTCTAGATATCGTAAGGTAAATGTCCACAAAGGAATAATGGACCGCCTTAGAGCCGTAGGCTTCAGGGGTCTGGAGTATCATCCCCTTGTTATGGGGGTAACTTGTACCATGGGCACCGTTTAACCTAAATCCAGATACTCCAATATCATCAGAGACAACCCAATGTCCTCAAAAAAGCTCCCCACGGGAAAAATCCCTAAAGAACTTCTTACCAAATACGTCTTCACATGCCTCGGTGTTGAAAACAAACGGCTCATCAAGGGGCCGCTCATCGGTGAAGACGCAGCTGTGATCGATAACGGGGAAAAGGTGCTTGTTGTTAAAGCGAATCCAATAACGGGCGCTGAAAACAAGATAGGTTGGCTCGCGGTTCACATCAACGCCAATGACATAGCTGCTAGAGGAGCAGAGCCCCTCTGGTATCTTAGCATAGTATTGCTCCCTGAGGGCGCTGATGAAGGACTGTTGGAGACCATCATGCAGGATCAACACAAAGCCTGCACAGAGCTAGGAATCTGCATCGTCGGAGGTCATACAGAGGTCTCCCCTGAACTGAGTAGACCCATTGTGGCAGGTTTCATGATTGGAGAAGCACCTAAAGATGGGTATGTAACTACGGGAGGTGCGCAGGTGGGGGACTATATTGTGCTTACCAAAGGTATAGGCTTGGAGGGCACTGGTATTCTAGCTGCTGATCTGGAGCCGCTAAAGGAGAAAGTATCTGAAGAGGTGCTCTCAGAAGCCGTAAAACTTCTTGAGTTCACCAGTGTAGTCCCTGAGGCTAGAATTGCCATTGAAGTTGGAGGAGTTCATTCTATGCATACTCCTACAGAGGGTGGGGTTCTTAACGGATTGCTGGAGGTCTCTGAGGCATCAGGACATGGTTTCATCATCTACGAGGACCAACTCATTGTACCTGAAGAGACGCGGATTATCTGTGACACTCTCGGTGTTGACCCATTACGATTATTGAGTTCTGGTAGCCTATTGATTATCGTTGACCCAGTTTATAGCGAGAGACTTGTGAAGGCACTAAGAGATCAAAATATAGCCTCCAAGGTTATCGGTGAAATTACCTCTGAATCCGGTGTTGTAGTTAGACGAGATGGAGGAGTTGAGCTTGTTGAATCTGTTAAGCAGGATGAATTATTCAGGATACTCGAAGAAATAACCTGAGCACTTTCACTTATCCCCCCGCTTTATATACGTTAGAACCTACGAAATGCATAAATTACCTATTGTATCCCACTCAATGGGGCTTAGGTTGAACCATCAATCAGTATTCATAGACGAAGCAATTCTCGAAATACATCACATTCCAGACAAGCTACTCCACAGAGACGCAGAGCTACAGCGACTCAGATCTTTATTCGATCAAATGGTAACAGCCCCATACGAGATGAGTCAAAAAGCAGTAATACTGGGCAACGTTGGAAGCGGAAAAACTGTGCTCGCAAACGCATACGGTAGAGAACTCAGGGAAAAGGCAACTCGAAGAAGGCTCAATCTACATTATATACACATCAACTGTAGACAGCGTCGCGGAAGCCTATTCATGATACTCAGTCAAGTAGTCACCCGCATAAAACCAGATTTCCCTGAACGAGGATACTCCGCCAATGAGCTGCTGGACATACTTCGCCAGATACTTGATGAGGAAAACACACAGATACTTCTAGTACTGGACGAGGTAGACGCATTAATCGACACCGAGGGAAGCGACGCACTATACTACCTTACGAGATTCCACGAGACCACCCCAGATGAGCCGAGGAGACTTAACCTAATCTTCATCAGCAAAGACGCCGAGGTATTCAGAAAACTGGACCGCAGCACCCTCAGCAGTCTACAGCAGAACATCATAAGAATGCCGGACTATAACAAGTATCAGCTCGCAGACATACTCATATACAGGATGGAGCGTGCCTTCAGGAAAGACGCAGTACCACTGGAGGTAATAGACTTTATCAGCGAGGTAGCTGAGAAGGAGAAAGGCGATGCGCGATATGCCATCAGTCTCCTCCATGGAGCCGGGAACGAGGCAGACAACGAGAACTCAAGACAGGTCAAACCAGAGCACGTCAGGAAGATAGCGGTAGGCATATTCGACGTAACCGTACCAGATGAGATCAAATACCTGAGCCATCATGAGAAACTCGCGCTCCTCAGCATAGCCCGCTTCTTCATGTCCAGCACAGCCCCCGAGGCAACCACAGGTGAGATAGAGGAAAGCTATCGCATGGTATGCGAAGAATATGGTGAGAAAGTCCGTGGACACACACAGTTCTGGAAATACCTCAAGAAACTGGACGACCTGGATTTTGTGAGTATGGAGATGCATGCCTCAAGCCAGGGCAGAACCCAACTGATAAGACTGGACAAGATACCCGCAGAAACACTGCAGGAAAAGGTGATGGAGCTACTATGAGCCTATACAAGAAAGATCGAAGAGCAGAAGAGATACTTGGAAGCAAGGGTAGAATCCGCGTACTTGAAGTATTAACCGAGAGCGGGGAACTCAACATCAGCGAGATAAGCCGCAGAACAGGGCTAAACTACACAAGCGTCGAACGACACCTCACCAAGCTCGAAAAAATGGGGCTCCTCAAGGAGAAAAGATACGGCAAGATCAGGATATTCGAAGCAGTTTTCAAGAGCTTTAACATAAGCTTTGAACGAGGACGACCCATCAAGCTAGATATAGAGAAATAGAGTTTTTCACAGTTTATTTAAAATACCTTCATGTATCTCCCATTCAGGGATATTTAATTGGAAGAGCTAATCGTTGAGGACGCTGGACAAGGCTATGTTGAGATGCTTAACAGGCTCGGTGTAGACTATGTTTTCAGTTCACCGGGCTCGGAGTTCATACCACTCTGGGAGCACCTAGCCAGATACAACTCTGAAGGGAAAAAACCATTCTACTTGAACATACGCCACGAGGGAACCGCTCTCTCCATGGCCAAAGGATACTATATGGCTACAGGAAAGGCACAGGTGTTGATGACCCACGTTTTAGCTGGGCTACTGCACGGAGCCATGGAGCTCAGGGCAGCCTATATCGATCAGATACCTTTAATGTTATTTGTTGGCCTGAACAGGACCCATGACAACGAGGTTTATGGGGGCACTCCGGGGCCACATTACCTGAGCTTCACCGAGCCAGGGGGGCAGGAGAGCCTCGTTAAGCCCTTTATTAAGTGGGGTGATAGCCCCGAGACTAACGTCAATATTCTCGGAGTGTTACAAAGAGCGTACAGGATTGCTAATACAGGCGTAAAGGGGCCTGTCTTGCTCGCGCTTTCAAGGGAGCTTATGTTTGAGAAGATCACGAGGATGTTTCTTCCAGAGCCTCTCCATGAGGAAGCCGTAGTTACAGCGGACCCAGCGACATTAAACAAATTAAAGGACTTGTTGCTTGGGGCGAATAACCCGATAATCTATACGAGGTATCTTGGTAGAAATCCAGCATCAGTCAATGAGTTGGTTAAACTGGCTGATTTACTCAAGACACCTGTATTTGAACTCCCTGGGTATACAAACTTCCCAACGAATAATCCACTCCACATGGGAACTTCAATACAGCCTTACGTGAAAGACGCCGATCTAATACTAGTTATAGATAGTAGTTCATGGCCACCATGGTACCCTCCAAACAGCATCAGGGGAAAAACCAATGCCAAGATTGTGTTCATAGACCCTGATCCCGTCCAGAACAAGTACTCTGTTTACGGATATCCTTCTGACTTGAGTATAACTGGAGACTCGTACACGATTCTATCTCAGTTAAACAATCTTGTTCAGGACAAGAAACTCAATGGAGCTCTCATTCAGTCTAGAAAGGAGCG
>CAYTVK010000062.1:8334-9513 GCA_964441725.1 uncultured Candidatus Bathyarchaeia archaeon
ACACAAGAAGATCAGGGATGAACAACGCCAACATGCTTTAGCTGCCAAGGATGAATCACCTATAGATCCAACTTGGCTCTGTTACTGCCTCAACGAGGTTATCGATAAGGACACTGCCATAATCAATGAGACAATAACCCACGGTGGCTTGATTCACAAATACATCGAGAGCCACAGGGTAGAGCCCGGAACAAGTTATGAATCTACAGGACCAGTGACCCACACAGGGCTAGGGCAGGGTCTCGGAGTTGCTCTCGGTGTCAAGCTTGCGAAGCCTGGGAAAACAGTAATCGCGTTGGAAGGTGATGGCTCCTTCAACTATAATCCTGTACCAGCTGCTTTCGGGGCAGCACAGGAACACAATATACCCTTCATGACCATCGTATTCAATAACAGCTGTTATGCGGCCATGAAAGGGCATGCAAGATACTACCCGAAAGGATACTCTGTGACACAGAACCAGTACTATGGCGTAGGCTGCGGACCAACACCCCAGTACGCGAAACTCGTTGAAGCATATAATGGCTACTCAGAAACCGTAGAAGACCCATCTGATCTAAAAAACGCATTGACGAGAACCATCAAGGAGACGAGGTCTGGGAAAGTTAGCCTACTTGACGTACGTCTAAGCAGATAATTTGAAAAATGGTGCTCCCGCCGGGATTCGAACCCGGGATCTCGGACTCGAGAGGCCCGCATCCTTGACCGGACTAGACGACGGGAGCGCGTACCGAAATATTCCACCGCCTGAATAAAAAAGTACTGGAAGAAAAATTGGGGCTATTGATCGTCTCTTAGTTTCATGATCTTTGCTATGTTGGCGTCGTTATCAATTATGGGTTCAATCATCCCCTTTGTTGATGTAAACAACGTTGTTACACCGGGTCCATGACCCGCGATGTAGCTGTTGCAATGGATGACTATTCCGACGCTTACAGAGCCGCGTTTGTAGATTCTGCCATAGCTCTGGTCTGAGTCCATGATGGCTACGAGGTCTCCGAGACGTATATCGTCTAATCCATGTTCTTCGCATGTTTCCTCGCAGAATAATGTGATATCGTAGTCGCCTGATGCTACTTGGTCTCGTCCTAGACCTGAGCCCATTATGGCTGCCGGTACCTTATGGGTGACTGGTATCTGGAGTTTGCCTTTCTCTATCTTAGGGTCAAGGGCTTCCAA
>CAYTVK010000062.1:9523-9883 GCA_964441725.1 uncultured Candidatus Bathyarchaeia archaeon
AGCTCTGGGCTTACACTGAATAACTTCACATCGGGTAAATCCAGTAACTGGAGACCTTGACCATATGCTTTTATCATTATTCTGTCCTCGATTACGAGCTTCTCCATGACCTCTGGCTGGAAATCCACCATAACATGCTCAATACCACCATGCTTGCCAACAACGACACCTCTCTCACCTTTCGCATCACCTTTGACCACAATAGCCTCGTTTCCAATGCAGCTTAAAACATTGAGCGCCCTACTTTGGCCCTGAGGGAACCTGCTGTCAGATACCCTGTTTTCAACGCTTACACCGGGTTCAACGTGGTCTCCCATCCATCCAATGGCTGAATCCCCGACACGTATATTGTAAGTGATT
>CAYTVK010000063.1:0-6949 GCA_964441725.1 uncultured Candidatus Bathyarchaeia archaeon
TGTTTTTAGGGTCATTAGAATAAGTTACTCTCATCTTATGAGAGTATTGAAAGTTACTCTATTATATTGAGAGTAATTAATATGTTCAATACAACCCAGCACGTCGGCATTTTGGGAGATGTTATTAGATTTACATCATATTCCTAGGATAACGCCGATACACACACCTAACTGAGACAAAACAGGTTTGTGTATGACATTATATGTCAGGGCAATAATGGGGGAGTAAATAGAGACATGGTACTTGTAGAGAAGGCGCTCTCTTGGGCGCGGACCGATATCGTAGGTGAGACCAGACGCGTTCTTCTGGGTGAACCCAAACCAGTCCTCGACCTGACTGGATTAATAAAGGGGGTAATGGCACTGGAAGACCTTGGATTATACAACATGGATGCAGAAGTCGGAAGATCAACCACAAAGATCGATCTGGGCATAGACCTATACGATATGGAAGACTGGGACTAGAAACCCAGTAACCTTCTTTTCTTTTTAAAATTCTTACTAAACCACTCAGTGATCCTAGTATTTGTTCCTCCAACAGAGGTATGGCCAAGCCTGATTGCCTTGACTACATCATCAACCTCAGGTGAATCAGACTCAACAATAGTGTAAGAGCGCCCAATGGTCTCAGGGATATGCGAGTCGCTGCCCCCTGTCATTGGTAGCCCAAGTTGCTCAGCGAGCCTCCTGTTCTTTGCACAGATATAGCCATAGGGAATCTGGGCGCTGTTTGCCACCTCGATGGCGTCGAAGCCTGCCTCCTTAACCCTATTTATATTAACCCAGCTCCTAGGCAACCCATAGGGATGGGCCAGTATCGCCGTAGCCCCCTGTTCGTGGATTAGCTCAACTGTTTCCACCGGAGTAAGATCTGGTTCAATCAAATCTGTGGGATTAAATGCGAGGATGTGAGCCCCTTTAGCGGAGACCTCCATCGCCGGGATTACTGTTATGCTCCCTGCCGTGTCTCGGGCTTCCTTGAGTCCTTCTATTGTGTCGTGGTCTGCTAACGCGTAGCCGTTAAAGCCCAGTTTATGGATTCTTTCATTGATGGTGTCTATCGTGTTGAAGCTGTCAGGTGAATAAACAGAGTGTATGTGGAGATCCAGTTTGAGCCTCAACTTTGTCAACCCTGAATTAGCCTCGGTGCCATATAGTCTTGAGGGCTAAACCAGTTTCTCATATTCCCTCTGGAACTCTTTTGTTAGTCTTTTCTTTTCCTCTTCTGTGATGAAGCTGGTTCTAATTGAGTCGAGACCAATCCCGTATAACTCCTCCAAAGTGAAGCCTAGTTCTTTATGCAACTGCAGGTACTCCTTATTCATGTCGGTGCCAAACATCGGTGGATCATCACTGTTGATACTCACCTTGACACCAGCAGCCATGAAGTCTCTGATAGGATGATGTTTTAGATCGTCTACTGCTCCTGTTCGCAGGTTACTGATAGGACAGGTCTCGATGCTTATCCCGCGTTCAGCCAAAATGGATAACAGATTAGGGTCCTTTACGGCGGAGACACAGTGCCCAATCCGCTCTGGTTTAAGATAATTGACGCATTCCCAGACATAATCCACGCCTGCAGCCTCCCCCTGATGAGCTACCAGTCTCAGTCCATGCTCTTTCGCAGCCTCATAGACCGATTCATAGAGCCTCGGGGAGTATCCGTACTCGGTTCCACCGGTATCAATCCCAACTATGTTATCATTATTGAACTGTATCTCGTCGAGAACCTTCCACCCTATTTCCGGTCCATAGTTGCGTACAAGGTCTACCCTGATATTGCAGGTGATCCCGTATTCTCTGTGAGCCTTCCTGATTGCTCTGTTAATATATTCAACCATGTGGTGGAAGCTCAGCCCACGGTGCATGTGGTCATATGCCGAGAAGATGCACTCCACGTGTTTCACGTTGCACTGATGCTGATTCTGGAGCATCTGATATGTGATGGTCTCGTAGTGCTTTTCCTCGGTGATGAGGTCATTCACTGTGCTGTATATGTTGAGGAAGTGATCAAAGTCCCTGTACGCGTAGAAGTCGTTGAGATCATCCAGCGTCTTGTATTTGCTGCTCAGATCACTCTGCTCAATAAGCCACAGAAGCGTCTCTGGACGAACCGAGCCCACAATATGGACATGTTGTTCTACCTTGGGGAGCCTCTTGAGGGATTCCTCGATGGACATTACCAATATTTGGGGCAGGCGGGATAAAAGCTCACTTCTCCAAGCCACCGTATGGGTCCTTGACTCTAAGCATCAATACAGGGACGAGAAGGGCACCTAGTAGCATGAGGAGATTGGACGTCATGTATCCACCTGTTACGTCTACAAGTCCGCCGTAGATTGGGGAGAGGACGCTGATGCCTAGTGTGCACACCGCGTTGATGGTTCCTAATCCGATTCCAGATAGCTCTGGTGGAAGCACCTCGGGTACCATGCTGAAAAAGAGCACCCAGTAACCCACAGTGATATACATCACCGCGTTCACGGCGCTGAAAACCACGATAGATGTCCCAGCGGGCAAGAAGATAAGCAAAGCGTTGGCTGCGAAGGTGGCGAAGGCGAAGAAGAGCAGCGGCCCTTTTCGTTTCTTCATCCGGTCACTGATGGCTGCCACGATAATGCAGCCGATGATAGCTGAGAGGGTTCCAACGCTGTTTATCTGACCTGCCTGAATGTAGGTGAATCCCTTTGTGTCTATAAGGAATTGAGTTATCCAGACACCGAAGACAAAGTTGGTGCTCCTGAAGGTGTAGGCGATTATGTAAGGTCGCATCTCCTTGTTCTGGAAAACTGTGATAACCGAGTTGAACATCTCACCAATCCGGAGACTCCCAGTCGGGGGGTTCTTGTCTTTCAGTATGAAGAGGTTCATCAACCAGTTAAGGAGAAGCACAATCCCCATAACCCCGTAGAAGGCTCTCCAGTCCCCATAAATCTCGTAAACCAATGGGAACCCCATATACGCCATGGTGTTCCCGATGCCGCTGGACGCACTCATGATACCGACAGCGGTAGCCTTCCAGTTCTTTGGGAACCATTCAAGCATCAACCTAACAGAGTTGATGTAAAATGTACTACTCCCGATCCCCACCAGAAACTGGGCGAAGAAGAGCACAATGTAGCTATGGTTTACCCAGAAGAGAAACACGCCGACGACGGTTACCGCTGTGCTCCCGATTATCGTGTTTCTGATACCGAAGCTGTTTCCCAGAAGCCCAGCTGGTATCTGCATCAAACCATACACAAGAAAGAAGGCGGTGGTGAGAAGCCCCATGGCTCCATGAGTGATACTCAGCTCATTGATGAGAACAGGGGTTAATGCTCCTGCGGCGCTCCTGAGAAAGTTCTCTACAATATAGGTAATACAGAGAGTGACAAGCAACAGTAGGGCGAACCACGATGCCCTATCGGATTCACTCATCTTTTGCTATTCCGCCGTAACATTCCTTCATGAACAGGAAGAATAATATCGGCATTATCAACGCTCCACACTGAAGCAGGAGATTACTGCTAGCATAAGAACCAGTCAAGTCAATCAGCCCACCATAAATTGGGGTTAAGAGGCTGAAACCAATGGTACCGATGCCATTCACCAATCCTAGACCAACAGCGGTCTTGCTCGGTGGCAGTGTCTCGGGAATCATGCTGAAATAGAGAACCCATGAGCTTCCGCTGAAGTTGAGCAAAAAGTTGAGCACAACGAAGGGAAGTATACCAACGGAGCCCGGCATATGGATCAATGTAATGAGCGCAGCAGCGTAGAGTATGCTAAACCCGATTAGGGTGGTCTTTCTCTTCCTCAATCTGTCGCTGATAGCCGCCACTATGATGCATCCCGGTATCCCAGCGAGGGTTCCAGCTGTGGCTATCTGCCCAACCTGTATGTAGGAGAAGCCCCTTGTGTCAATGAGGTACTGAACCATCCAGTTCATGAAGACCCAGCCCATGCTGCTCAATGTGTAGCCGAGGAGGAACGGCCAGAGTCTTCTATCTTTGATGGTTGAGAGGAGAGATGATACTACAGATGTTTTTCTCTGCTCAGGTGCCTTGACCTGCACTGTCTCACCGTCTTTGAGTATGAAGTAGTTCATCACCCAGTTGACCAACAATATAACACTCATCCAGAGATAGAGAGTCCTCCAGCCACCCAGACTCGCAACAGCTATTGGGAAACCCATGTAGCTCACGGTGTTTCCTAGACCGCTTGATGCACTGAGAACGCCGATGGCTGTGGCTTTTCTGTTAGATGGGAACCAGACTGATACTAGTTTTACGGCGTTGATGTAGAAGGTGCTGCAGCCTACTCCTACGAGGAACTGGGCTACGAAGAGCATATTGTAGCTGGTGCTTGCATAGAAGAGGAATACCCCGATGACAGTCAGTATAGTGAAGAGGATGATAGTCTTGCGTGCCCCCAGTCTGTCACTGAGGATACCACTGGGAACCTGCATTACTCCATAGATGAAGAAGTAGGCAGAGATGAGCATGCCCATGGCTGCGTGGCTGATTCCAAGCTCCTTTATGAGTATGGGAGTGAGGGCTCCAGCGGCGCTTCTGAGAAAGTTCTCAACAAAATAGGCCACACATATAGTAAACAGCAGAAGGACAGAATAGTACCTCTTATTCTCCATGAGTCGATCCCGTGCATGGAGTGCATTATAGTCTTAAAGATTACGACGGCTCAAAGAGTCAAGCATTTATCGTAAATACTCCATTAATGGTACCATGACAAAGCCAATCGCAGATATAGCCATCATCGGCGGTACAGGGGTATATGACCCTGAGATAATAGAGAACGCTGAGAGAGTAAAAATATACACACCATACGGATCACCTTCAGCCACCATCACCCTAGGAGACTATGGCGACACAAAGATCGCCTTCATACCACGCCACGGTGACGGACACATCATCCCTCCACACAAGATACCGTTCAGAGCAAATATCTGGGCACTCAAGGAATTAGGAGTAAAACGAATAGTAGCCAGCAGCGCAGTGGGCAGCCTCAGGATGGACTATAAACCTGGAGACTTCGTCCTAACAGACCAATTCATAGACAGAACCAAGAAACGCATCGATACCTTCTATGAGGGAGGACAGATATGCCATATATCAGCAGCGGACCCACTGTGCTCTGAGCTAAGAAAGGTATTCGGCGACTACGCGGACAAGTTAGGGTTGAAGAACCATAAAGAGGGAACATATGTATGCATTGAGGGACCGAGGTTCAGCACAAGAGCCGAATCCAAAATGTTCAGGCAATGGAAATGCGACATAATAGGTATGACAATGTACCCAGAGGTCATCTTAGCGCGAGAAGCAGAGATATGCTATGTATCAGTGGCTATGGTGACTGACTACGATGTATGGGCTGAGAAGCCCGTCAGCGCATCAGAGGTGATGGAGGTCATGGAAAAAAACAGTGAGAACTTCAAACAACTCATCATGGGCGCTATACCCGAGATACCCTCGGAGCGTCACTGTGATTGCGGACATGCTCTCACAGGGGCCCTCTATTAGATACATTTTATTAACTAACTCACATTTTTCATCCCCATGTCCGATAAACGGTTCGTATTTTTGGTGCTTGAGGAGCACCCCTATGGGCGCGAGATGCTGATGCAGCTAATGAAAGCAGGCCAAATACCCATAGCAATCATAGAAGAGGCATCAGACATCGCGGAGGAGGAAAAGACAAAGTTCCTCGAAAGAATCAAGGGCTACAGGATTGCGCCTACTTTCACTGAGTTACTGGAGAGAAAAGATGTCCCAAGGTATAAAGTGCCTCATCATAACAAGAAAGAATGCAGGGAGTTGATGGAAGAACTCAAGCCTGACCTAGGAGTGCTGGGTGGCACGAGGATAATCAAGAAGAGAATACTGGAGATACCGCCTGAAGGCATGCTAAATAGTCACCCCGGATTATTGCCAGAGGTAAGGGGCTCAGCCAGCCCAGCTTGGTCAGTCTACTATGACATACCAATAGGCGCCACATGCCACTTCATTGACCCCAACATAGATACGGGCGACATAGTAGGACGCAGGATAATACCCGTCCACAGGGGAGATACATATGAGAAACTATGCTGGCTAACTCTGGTTGAGGCAGGTACACTGATGACAGAAGCGGTCACGGCTTGGAAAAAAGGTAATCTTACACGTACACCTCAGGGACAAAGCGAACTCCCCACCTTCAGGGTTCCCTCTGATGAGGTGATGAAGACCGTACGCCAGAAGCTGCGCGATCAGACCTACAAGCACTATGTTGATTAAACCAAATCAGGGTTTAATTTTGATCAAATTTGGACATAGCTTTTTACCATATGATTTCAAAGCAGTAGGTGATTAAATTTGAGCGAATTAGAGACTCAACCAAAAAACAGGGACAACATGCTCTGGATAATCATCGTTATAATGATGGTTGTCAACGTGGGCGTACTAACATACACAACGATCTACGGTGGAGGAGGCAGCGGAACCAACGGGGCACTGCAGACAGAGGTGGATAACCTCAAATTCCAACTCAACAGCGCTCAGCAGCAGATAAACAGCCTTCAAGATGAGGTCAAGATCACGAATCTGCCAGATAACCCTCGGGACATAGGGGTTACTGAGATATTCAATCAGACCAGAAACAGCGTTGTATTAATAAGAACAGACCTAGGCACAGGCAGCGGCTGGGTCTACGACTCACTGGGACATATAATCACAAACAACCACGTAGTTGAAGGCGCCACAACAATAGATGTCACATTCCAGACAGGAGATGTCCTCAAGGCATCTTTGGTGGGACGAGACCCATACAGCGATATGGCGGTTATCAAGGTAAAGGCAATACCGGGACTTCTTCATCCAATGAAAGTAGGTGTAAGCAGCCAACTTGTAGTAGGCCAGACAGTAATAGCCAAAGGCAACCCATTCGGATTAGCCAACACGTTAACCGTAGGTGT
>CAYTVK010000063.1:6959-9773 GCA_964441725.1 uncultured Candidatus Bathyarchaeia archaeon
TTATCAGTGCGACTGGACGCCAGATGAGCACAGTGAACAACTACGCGATAGTTGACGTAATCCAGACTGACGCAGCCATCAACCCCGGAAACAGTGGAGGACCGCTTCTCAACCTCAATGGCGAGGTGATCGGTATGAACGCCGCTATCATCAGTAATAAGAATGACTTCAGCGGAATTGGCTTCGCCATCCCAAGCGACACAATGACCCGTGAGGCACAGAGTATCATCGATACAGGCAGCTATGAGCATCCTTACCTTGGAATAAGCGGATACGATATGTCGCCAGACTTCGCGGAGGCTATGGGACTGGATAACAGCACTCGTGGAACACTTGTGGTAACAGTGGTTGATGGAGGGCCAGCGGCGCAGGCAGGGATACAGCCGGGTAATAACCAAGTGACCATCGGCGGAAGCGTCTACAACCTCGGCGGTGACATTATAATAGGCGTAAACGGCACAACCATGAACAGCTTCTACGAGCTACAGGTCTATTTAACCCGTAACACGAAGCCAGGCGATATAATAACCCTGAAAATTATAAGGGACGGCAACGTGATGGACGTAAACTTTACCCTCGGCGTTAGGCCACCACCCTCCTAATCTCGTATTGCAATCAACCTGTCTATTGTTTCTTCATTATAACTGAGTAGCTCGCCAAATCGTTGAGTTATCTCAAGCTCAAGTTTCTCTGGGTTGCCTTCCTCGTCGCTATGTTCTTTGAGTTTTTTAAGCATCACATACTCGTCCAGGACAGACTGGTCGTAGGCGATGAGTATAACTGTCTTATCCTTGGCTACATCCCTCGGGAATAGCTTGGTTACCAATAATTCTGGCTCAACCATCAGCTTGACATTGTATTCCTCGGCAGCGTATCTGCTCGCAGGCAGCATCTCCTCAGCCACCTTGGGGCTATAAGGGCTGCTGAGTGCCAGCTTTTTACAGCCAGCTCCAACCACCTCAGCGAACGCCATGGTTATTCCAGCGTAATAGCTGTGAAGATCAAATCCCTCGATTATCTCTCCAAGTGCATGACTTGACATAAGAATAGGTGGATATTACTGGTTATTCACTGTTCTCACTACTGAATCTATGGGATGAGCTGTATTCTTCCTGCCATCGAAGGTACTAACATACTTGAACCCAACGTCATTCAGCAGGTCAACTGCTTCTGGCAGCCAGTAACCCAATGTATCAGGAACGTGGCTATCACTCCCAATAGTGATCCTCTTTACCCCAGCCTCATGGGCTGCAACGAGAAATTCCTTGATGGGGTACTGCATATTATCGTGATATCGTTTACCCGAGGAATTAACCTCAATCCCCACACCATAGCTAACAAGACTATCAATGGCTTCCTGAACATCACCATACTCTGAGAAATCAACAGGCTCGGGTCTAACGAGGTATAGATATCGTCGCCAGTAATCCGGATGAGCCATTACATCGAACAAACCACTCTCCACAGCCATACACCAGACATCAAAATACTCCGCTGTGGCGTCACGAATACTTCTGTTAGCAAAAAACTGGGGAGTATCATTCCGAGACCCAACATCAAACTTGTCAATGAAGTGCGTGCTCCCGAGGATGAAGTCAAAAGGATATTCATCAACAAGAGCCTCAAGCTCTCTCTCAGCGGATGGAAAATAATCCATCTCCAAGCCTACCTTGAGGCGAACATCAGTGGTCTCGTCGAGCCTATGGATATTATCAATATACTCCGGTATCTGGTATGGCTGAATACCAAAGTCAGAGTAGTCCCCTGTGATAATCTGGTGAGTGGTAACCGCTAGCTCCTCTATTCCCAGTTTCTGGGCAGCCACAATGTAGTCTTCGATCTTTGTAGACCTTGCGTCCTTTGAGTAACTCTCATGGGTATGGTAGTCGAATCTGGCTGCCCTCATACCGCATAAGGTGATTTATCTATATTTAGAGCATTTCCCAATAAATTATCGAGAATCTGTATCATTGATACTTAGTCTGATTACCGATCCATAATGGAGTATAATGGTCTCTTTCAACCATCCGTTATCCATTTTAAAGAAAAACCGGACACAGGGATGAGCCCAATGGAAGCAGTAGCACGCGGAGTCATAGAACAAGCCATAGATGACGAGCTCACCGAGCGGAGACTGGAACTCAGTTTTAACACATTCAGACGATTCGAGGAAGAAGGCTACCTCAAATCAGCTGAGAGCGCCATGTTTGGCAAGATATACGCGGAAGCATTCAACTACTTCGTAAACTACAAGATGCACTGCAAGGACCCCATCAGCCTAGAGGAGATGGAGGAATTTGAGAGAGTGATTGATCGCAGGGTCCTTGAGATATGGAGCAAGATACTGTATCTCTCAGCTAGATGATTGTGGGGCGCGACAGGGGAAAGGTGAAGAAACCCCAGGGCCCCAGAGAATCCTTGATGAACAGAACCATTGATCTTGTTTTAACCTGTTTTATGTCGAACAAAGCTACATACAGTAATGGTTAAAAGCAGCTGAGACACCATGCGGTTTGGCGGGTGAGTGGGACCTCCTACCCGTTCCGCCCTATAAACCCCGAGGCAAGGAGGAGAAGTAATGTGAAGACAAAGGATCTATCATTAATCACGGTTTACGCTGCGCTCTATGCAGCCATGGTTGTGTTTTTTCAGCCGCTATCATTCTATGCGATTCAGTTCAGAGTAGCAGGAGTGCTAAGACCGGGAATAGCCCGAAAGAGAGAACTAGCTATCGCCTACGCGCTGGGCGCTGTGGTTGCTAATATATTCAGCCCATTCGCAGGAATATATGAGCTGCTATTTATGCCGGTGATG
>CAYTVK010000064.1:0-6294 GCA_964441725.1 uncultured Candidatus Bathyarchaeia archaeon
AACCACTCTCTTTCTGGGATCAGGATCAACCGAAGATTCATCAGAGGATGGCTCAGCTACAATAAAGTCCATGCCCAGTTTTTCCATGAGCTTTTTTCGTCTAGGCGAGGAGGAAGCCAACACTATTTTAAACTCATAGTTCAAGATTGATACCTCTAGAAGCTGGTGTTCTCGTGGAGAAAATATTTTACGCTGATATCAGTTCACCGATGGGCTCCTTGTGGGCAGCCAAATCTCAGGATGGGCTTGTTCGACTCAACCTACCATGCAGCGAAAAGGTTTTCCTAGAAGAACTCAGCACACAAATAAACGAAGAACCCGAGTATAGGCCAAGCAAACTAGATGAAGTGAGTCTCTGGTTAACAGAGTACTTTAAAGGAAAAAATAACAAGTACACTGAACCCTTTGACCTCAGAGGCACAGAGTTCCAGAAACGAGTCTGGAAATCAATCTACAAAATACCCTACGGCAAATTAACAAGCTACGGAGAACTTGCCAAAGCGATTAAAAAACCGAAGGCGGCAAGAGCCGTTGGGAACGCTGTAGGGCAAAACCCGATATCCATCATAATTCCCTGCCACAGAGTTGTCTGGAATAACGGAGGGATCGGTGGCTTTGGCGGCGGCTTGGATAGGAAGAGGTTTTTGCTGAACGTTGAGAAGATTCTCCCAAGCAATAGGAAGAATGCCGAGAAAGGCATTGATCTTAGGAAGTTTTTCTAGTATGAGTTAAAACCACATCCAGTATACCTTTATTTATGAAGATTGTAACGGGCACAATTAGCCACGAGACAAACGTGTACTCAACCATCAGAACGGACCTTGAGGAGTTTCGTAAGAGAAGGCTTCTCTATGGAGATGAGTTATTCAAGGACTTTGATGGAACCAAAAGTCCTGCTGGGGGGATCATAGATGGATGCAAACAGTATGGATACGAGTTGATACCAACGGTTTTCGCGTCGGCGGTTCCATCAGGCACAATCACCTCAGAAGCATTTGATACACTGCTACAAGGGATACTCGACGGCGTCAAAGATGCTGGAAACATTGATGCAGCCGTAATGCATCTCCACGGTGCTGGAGTAAGCGAGAATTACCCGGACATTGAAGGAAAAATACTGAGTGAAGTCAGAAAAATCATCGGAAATAAGCCCCTTGTCGCTACCTTTGACCTGCACGCCAACTATACAGAGCAGATGGTGGAATCAGCGGACCTACTGATAGGATACGATACATACCCACATATAGACGGATACGAGAGAGGAGTCGAAGCAGTAAACCTCACCAAGAAGATGCTTGAAGGAGAACTCAAACCCACCCTCGGCTTTACACAGCCACCGATGCTCCCCGCGTTACAGGTTCAGTTTACAGGCAGATACCCCATGAAGAAACTCATCGAAGAAGCTCACAGACTCGAACAGCGCCCAGACGTAGAGACAATAACCGTAGCAGCAGGATTCCCATGGAGCGATATATACGAGGCAGGCATGAGCTTCATAGTGACAACGAACAATGACCAGAAACTGGCAGACCAGCTTGCAGAGGAACTCCAAGATATTGCTTGGAATATACGCCGAGACTTCCTAGTATCACCCACACCACTTAAGCAGTCTCTACAATATACAGCGAAAGCGAGGCAAAGACCAATAGTAATGGCGGATATTGGAGATAATCCGGGCGGTGGAACGCCGGAAGACGGCACAGTTGTACTCAAAGCGATCATTGATGGGCGACTGACTGGTGGAGTTATTGCCTTGATATGGGACCCTGAGGCTGTTGAGAAATCAGTGAAAGCCGGTCTGGGGAACAGTGTAGAGGTTGAACTAGGGGGGCACACTGATAATCTGCATGGATCACCTCTTCGAGTTGAAGGCAATGTCAAGCTTGTCTCTGATGGACAGTTTATCTCAAATGGACCAATGGGTTCAGGAGTCCCAGAGGACCTCGGTCCAACGGTTATCCTTGATATCGCGGGAAACGATGTAATCGTGACAAGCAAACGATACCAGCCACTGGATTTAACAATCTACAAGAAACTAGGCATCAAACCAGAAGAAAAACGGTTTATAGTCGTAAAGTCCAGCGTCCACTTCAGAGCAGCTCATGAACCCATCGCATCCAAGATCATTGAACTGGATACGCCGGGTTTAACCAGTCCAAGGCTGGCTGGATTTGGCTTCAAGAATATCAGACGACCAATTTTCCCACTCGATGTCGAGATGCTTGGAATAACTGAGCTCAAATCCATGACGGATGAGTGATTAGCCCATTTTTTCTTTATACTCAGCTATATGTTGATCAATTACTTTCTTCATCTCATGATGCTCTCTGACGTAATTGAAACCTTTTAGACCTCTTTCTCTCCAACGCTCATCCTCAAGCAGCCACGATAAGCCTTCATCAAGCCTATCAACTGGAATGTGCTTACCGAAACATGAAGCGAATCCATCTGGATCATGAGGACTAAGTATGGCACATCCATGCGCTGTGGCTTCAAGATAGGACACTGGAAGACACTCACTGACACTGGTATTCACAAGAATCCATGAGTCATCAAGCAACCTGTTCTTATCAACGCCATCCACAAAACCCGGTAAGATCAAATTATTCAAACCACCGTATTTGACTCGCAGAAACCCATCATATTCTTGGTTATGACTTGCACCAGCTGCGATGAAAGTAACATCAGGGAACTTTTCAGCCAACTGCATATATCTCTCAGGGTTCTTTTCTCCATCGAAGCGTCCAAGAAATAATACAGTGGGGTCTACGCTCTTACTTGGTAAATTGTCGGGAACCTCCACGGGGTTAGGTAGGAACGTGGGGTCATATTCTAGGTTAAAAATTTGTCTCGCTTTTTTAATTGTATATTTAGTTTGGCAATAAACATGGTTCAGTTCTTTGACACATGCAGTAACCCTTGGTTCTATCAACGAATTGTAGAGTCTCCTCCTCATAGGATAAAACCGGATAACCTTACCCCAGTCATCAGATGTTTTAGGGTTCTGACAAGTCAACAAATGAACACGATTGGAGCAAGCGCTCTTAGCAAGCCATGTTCCTATGGTCGGGTCTTGACTATGATAGATATCTGCATCGATTCTTCTTAGGAGTTCACCGATGAAAGGATACTCAATGAGTGGAAATCCATAGATGTTTACAGTATCTATTTTCTCATATCTTTGCTGCCCTCGACCCAGTGGCACTATTACGGATATCTTATGCCCTCTCTGAGCTAAACCTGTGGCAATATCTCGTGTAGCTTTACCTATCCCGCCATATTTTCTCCAGTTAAAGTATTCTAAGGCTATGAGACAGATGTTCATAACAAACAATTAATAATATTTGAAAGTTAATATGTTTGACGTGTCACAGGTAGCTGTATTAACACCAAGCTTTCCACGATACCCCTGTGACTATCATGGTATATTCATAAAATCTCTCTGCGATCAATTATCAAAACACGTCAATATCGAGGTTATAGCGCCTAGAACAAAAACCCTCAGACCTATACATTCGGATTACCCAATCAAACGCTTCTCCTACATGCCTAGTAGAAGAATGGAGTACATCGCAGAAGCTACCATGAAAAACGCATCAAAAACAGTCCTCGCCATATTACCAGTATATCTAGCATCAGCATACACCTATATCATCACATCAAAATCAAATCTGATACACACTCACCTAGCCATACCCCTAGGACTATTAGCTGCACATAACCCAAAGAGGACACCCCAATTAATCACGTGCCATGGAAGCGACGTAACGTACCCCATAGAAAAACCCGTTTATCGCCCAATATTAAGACATGTTCTGATTAAGGCAGACAGAATAGCGGCTGTTTCAAGATACGTCCGCAATCTAGCTGTGAGGCTAGGAGCCGATCCAAGAAAAACTGAGACAATCTACCTCGGAGTCGATGTAGAGAAGTTCAAACCCAAAAGAAAAGGACATAAGATAACAATCGGCACACTTGGAAGACTCGTCCCAGAGAAGAACATACATGAAATCCTTTACGCAGCCAAGCTAATTCCACCCAAAGTTGACTTCAAGATAAGGATAGGAGGAGACGGACCAGAACAGCGTAGATTGATGAAGTTAGCTGGAAAACTCAATCTGGACGCCGAATTCACTGGACGAGTAAATGACCCAGTTGGTTTTCATCAGAGTCTCGATGTATTCATTCTGGCTTCCAGAAGAGAAAGGCTCTCCATGTCTCTTCAAGAGGCCATGTCATGTGGTGCTGTTCCTGTTGCAGTTGATGGAAGCGGATGCAGTGAACTTGTCCGTGATCAGATCAACGGATACCTATTCAAATCCGGGGACGAAAAAAGGCTGGCAGCGAATATTCTGAAAGCCATCAACAACCAGAAAACAGGATACAATGCACGAGATACCATAGTCAAACACTTCAACAGCGAGACAGCCACACAAAATTACCTGAACCTCTACTCGAAGCTGGGGATTTCTTTTAAACCATGAAACCGCATTGAACCCCAGATGAGAGTAGCAGGGGTAGACGAGGCAGGAAGAGGATGCGCCATAGGACCACTGGTAATAGCTGGCGTATTAGTTGAGGAAGAGACTATCCCAACACTCAGAGAGATCGGTGTTAAAGACTCCAAGAAGCTTACAGCGAAAAAGAGAACAACATTAGCTGATGAGATAAGAGAACTAGCTTTAGACATCAGAGTAATCGAGCTAGAACCACATGTAATCGATCACGTGGTATTCAGAAGTAAACCTCTTAGACGCCTCAACTATCTTGAGACCATGGTGATGGCTAAAATCGTACGGGAGTTAGAGCCAGATATAGTTCATATGGATCCACCGGATGTTGTCAGCCATCGCTGCGCAGAGCAGATACAGTCTGTTGTACAACGGAAAATGGATATCATATGTGAGCCAAAGGCAGACGTGAATTATCCATCAACAGGCGCAGCGTCAATAATCGCAAAGGTGACACGAGACCTGCGAATAGATGCGCTACGAGAAAAACACGGAGACATTGGATCAGGATACACGAGCGACTGGAAGACCCAAGAATATCTCGCGGACTATTTTTCAAAGACAATGGAATGCCCCAGCTTCATCAGGGCTTCATGGGCTACGGTGCAGCGTCACCTTAACCCTATCAAGCAGACGACGCTAGAATCATCGCGTGATCCTTCTCATACGGATCAAGAATAACCATCTCATGTACAGTATAGCCAGCGGATTCAATTATTTTCAACTGATCCTCATAAATATCTTCAGGCTTCTCACTTACATCGATACTTCTTGACTTTATTGTCAGCATTATCCATCCTTCCTCCTTGAGGAATTCTCTTGCATTCTTAACAATGATGTCGGCCTGATCTGGCTGAGCTACATCCGCAAAAACAACATCAACAAGGGGAACATACGCGGAATAACTTGATGGGTCTCTAGCGTCAGCCAAAATTGGTGAAAGATTCTCACGGTAGCGTGTTACTTTATCCAGCAGATCTCGCATAGACCTTGGGGCGAAATCCAGCCCCCAAACGTGTCCAGTTTCTCCTATTATATCCGAGACATGACTAACTGTTGTCCCTGATGCGACGCCGAGATACAGAACCATGTCACCTGGTTTTATGGGCATATTTTGGACACCCTTCAGGATAACAGCAGCCAGTTTACTACGAGTAGGGTTCCAGCTCCTATACTCTACTCCATCGACGTTGAAAACTGGTTCACCATAATATGTTATGCCAGGGGTTAGGTTGCGTGTTGCGAGGATTTCCTGGTTATTGTTTAGCAGCTTGTAGATGGATGGAAATATTTCCTGTACCTGCATCAGAGTTCAATAGGTAAAAACAGACACCGGATTTAAGCTTGTGTAGCCTCAATGTCGGATGTCATCATCTTCGCCTGATCCACCGCGATTTTCTGGAGCCACGTGATGGGAGTCTGTAGTTCATCCATTCGTTTGGCGAAGTGGTGGCAGTTTATGTAGGCTGGTGATTTGCAGACCCTTGTGAAGAAGTCCTTTGTGATGGGTACATCGCATTCGTGTATGAAGGGACAGTCCTTTTTATTGAATTTCTCTTGGATGGCTTCTGATAGCAGAGACACTTTCTTCACCTGAATATTTGATGGGACTCGGTGGTATTTAGATGTGTTCCTTGTTTCTAATAGTTATTTTTAATATAGAAGTTTATTCTGATAATGTTATATGCAAAATATGACTCATTTTACCCTTTGTCTTTACTGATATGTGTCATAATATTGATGTTTATCTATATTTTTGTTTATCGTTTTCATTCAATACAAT
>CAYTVK010000064.1:6304-9670 GCA_964441725.1 uncultured Candidatus Bathyarchaeia archaeon
TATTTGTATTAGTTATTTTTAATAGAGAGTTTAATTTTATCAATGTTATGTGCAATACGTGCATGGTTTATTGGACTTATTTTACTTGTATTTGTTATTATATTGATGATTATCTATGGTTTTTATTATTGCGTTGCCTCAATACAATATTACATATATTTGTTAAAATGCAGAGGTGGGCCCGCTGAGATTTGAACTCAGGACCTTCTGATTATCAGTCAGACGCCATAACCGTTCTAGGCCACGGGCCCGCGCAACAGCATTGATAGCATATCTCTATTAAATATCTTACTCTATCGTGTATGCAGTTGTTTTTAGAGAAGTTTCTTGAAGGCTATTAGGCAGTATAAAAATGTTGTCAGATAGACAGCAACCCGCTGAATGAGGTACCAAAGGACCTCTTCTTTTGAAACGGGGGCTAGCTCTCCACCTACTGGTGTGTGTTCAGGTACACCTGGTTCTGCTATCACGAGCGGTATATAGTTCTGGATCGCGTATCTTTCACTCCTGTCGAATATGCCTATACAGAGATGATCCGATTGATCGATAGGGGAGCTTGCGTATCCATAGGTTTCTCCGTGTTCGAACACCCAGTCACGCATATCGCCGCTGTTGAGTGGTTTCTTGATCTCGAACCAGTAGAATAGGCTGTCGTAGTGGCCCATGCCTTCGACGTTGTTTTCTCCGTCGGGTAGATCGTTCTGCCACGTGGTTCCGGTGTAGTTGAATTGGTCTATGGTGTTGCCTAGTTGTCCTATTATGGATCTGTCTGTGGCTATGTATCCCGCGGTGGAGTTATGTATTAGATAGGAGATGAACGCTTGGTCGTTTAGGTCGTAGCTGTTGTATGGGAATTTGATCCTGTAGAGTAAGTATAGGTGTGTCATGTCGTTTTTTGCCCAGATCTTGGTTTCGAGGAATGGTGGGCTTCGTCCGTAGTTTGTTCCAAGGTTGAGTTCTATGCTGTTTGCGTCGATCCATTCTTTTGCGTCGGTTATGTCGCCGTCTACATATACTGGATTGATTAGCCATGCTGAGTTTATTTTATGCGGGTGCTCGCAGAGGGAAACGTATATTGTTTGGGAGACTGTGAGCAGCAGCATTGTTGTCATTATTAGTTTTTTAGCGTTCATCTTGTGTCTCTGATGTTATAAATAGATGAAAACTCTCTGTAACCCCTTATTTTACGGGTTATAATGTGGGATATTCTCCATTTTTTGAGAATGTGGTGTTTTTTCAATTTATTTAACTAATTTACATTGTTATTCTAGCTAATCAGAAGGCTGAATACGAGAAAGAGGTTTTCATAAAATAAGTGACTAGATAAGACTAGGCCAAAGTAGATATGCCAAAATAATCGTAATCAAGGCACCAGCTATGTCAAGTAATACGCCCGCCTTTATCATTTCAGACATCGTTACCTTACCAGTACTATAAGCAATCGCGTTAGGCGGTGTACCGACTGGTAGCATAAAGTCTAGGCTCGTGCTGATTCCAACAGCCACAGCTAGAATAACCGGGCTAAAACTGATCTTCTGACCCAATCCAATAGCGATAGGCAGGAATATTCCAGCGCTCGCAGTGTTACTCGCAATGATACTGATACCGAGCCCTGAGACCACAACAATAGTTATGGCAATAATCGGCGAACCGCCTGCCGTCAGAGTCATCAACCAGTCACTTATCACATTCACAAGCCCTGTGACCTCAAGGGCCGCTCCGAGACTTAAGCCACCGCCAATGAGCAGTAATGTTGACCATTTACCATTCTTGATGTCCTGATCCTCTATTAAATCAGTAAAGTAGAGCACTATGAGAATTATCGCAGCCACCATACTGCTACTGAAGCCATGACCCTTCCAACCTATCAAATTCGCAACAGGTTCAGGAAGACTGCTCGTCAACCAAGCCAATACCGCGAAGACGAATACGGCGAGAGTCATTTTCTGCTTACCTGAGAGTTCAGCAGATGAGTGCTCGATCATTGGAATGTCTTTGACACTGGTGGGAAAAATCAGGAACAGGATCACCCAGATTACTAATATCTGGATAAAGGCTATGGGCAAACCATACGCCATCCAGCCTAAGAAGCTGATATCATATCCTACTATGGTTTTTAGACTCGAGGCTGCCATAGCGCATGTCGTGGTGCCGACGAGAGTGCTGAGCCCCCCTGCTGTGGCACTGTAGGCAATGGCAAGCACCATAATCTTGCTGAAATTGCCTTTAGCGTCTTTCACCTGATCCGTTATCTTTAACGCCATAGTAATAAGCAGCGCAGTTGCTGCACTATTGCTGATCCACATACTGAGGAAACCAGTAGCGAACATGATTGCTAGGACGATTCCTTTCGTACCTGCCTTTACTCGCGAGAGAATCACATAGGCAAAGTACTCATCGAGATCATATTTCTCGACTGCAACAGCCAGCATGAAGCCACCTAGAAGCAGCATCACAGTGGTGTCAAAGAATGGTACTAAGGCTTTCGCGAAGCTCTGAATCCCGAATACAGCTTGGAGTAGGGGGATGAGCAGAGCCGTCGCAGCTAATGGAAGCGCCTCTGTAACCCACAGCCCAGACGCGTATACTAAGACTACGAGAGCGTAACGTTGCGGAGTCGTGAGGAAGGAGGAGGTCTGTGTAAAGGCAATTATTGCAAGTAGAGTTACGGCTATAAACACAACGAGTCGTTTCTTGTTCATATATGTCACAGCTGCTTGAATGAGATGATCTCTAGTTTTTCTTCATCTACCAGTTCATCTAGTAGTTTCTTCAACTGGAACATGTTCTCCAATTCAATCATGATGTACATTACAGCAAGGCTTGGATAGTGCTTCTCGCTTGCAACAAGGAACGGAGGTACCGCCACACTCGTGGTGAAGTCTACTGTGAATTTTTGTTCCTTGAGTTTTAAAGCGAATTTTCTAAGTACATTATTGTCGATTATATCTCCTCTAAGAATAATCTCGACAGTTATCTGCTTGGCCAATCGTGTTCACCGATTTGGGAATCGTGAATCTTAGCAGTTTGAGATAAAAACTATTCCGTTTTTTCATGACGCTATATAGAAAAATGAGGGAATATCTGAGACTAGAAATCGTCGTGGTAAAGTATTTTTCCGTTAACGAGGGTCATGTAGCATTTCGCGTTTCTGATATCCGCGATATGCGTCTCGGATAGGTCTCCATCGAATACCGCGATGTCTCCTAGTTTTCCGACCTCTACACTGCCTATTTTATCCTCATGGAAACCCGCATACGCTGAGTTCAACGTATAGCACATTATAGCCTCTTCAAGAGTAATTCTATTCTCGTGTATGGGATGATTTACAGCGCTCCAGACCCCATAGATTGGATTGAAAGGCAT
>CAYTVK010000065.1:0-9641 GCA_964441725.1 uncultured Candidatus Bathyarchaeia archaeon
GAGTTTACCGCAATCGCTTTCTTTGAGGCGAGTCAGGGAAGCCACTCAGTTATCGGCGATAGGCTGTATCTTAACGAGGCTGAGGTCGGTGTCTTGGTCGATTATGAGATGAATCATATGCCCAATCACATGAACATAGTGTTCATGGTTGAGGGCGAGATACCTGAGTTCAGGCTTGATGACAGGATAAGAATCCAGTAAAACGAGGATCTCTACTTAATTCAAATAATCAAACAATGGTATTCAGTATCTATACATGAATCTATTAAAAAGCCCGAAGCCTCATTTACAGACAATCATACAAAAAGCTAACTCAGAGCACAATGTAGAAGTGAAAAAAATGTCGCCGCTAAAGAAACTTCCAATAGAAGAAGTAGAGAAGCTCGGATACTATGACTTCATGGGGTATCTTGAAGTACCTTTCTTCAACATCGGTGGAGTCGGCTCAATAGATAAACTCGGAGAACTCCTCGGATTAGACGAGAACACCAGAGCCTTGGAGATAGGCAGCGGCACCGGTGGAAACGCATGCTATATGGCAAACAAGTTCGGCTGTCATGTAACCGGTATTGATATCGCTGAGCAGATGGTGGAGCAGGCTCAGGCTAGGGCGGAGGAGCTTGGGCTCACTGATAGGGTTTCATTTAGCTTGGGTAACGCCTATGATCTAGAGTTTGATGATAAGTCATTTGATGTGGTGTACACTATCTTTGTCTCACAGTTCCTCGATCCTTCCAAGGCGTTTAGTGAGTTTAACAGAGTGCTGGTCGCTGGTGGAAAACTTGGAATCAACGAGATGTATATGGAGTCAGAGATACCTCCAGAGGTAAAGAACCGCGTCGAGGAAGGAGTGAGGGTCTTCAGAGACATTACGCAGCTGCCATTCAACGTCAGGAACGACAAGGAGTGGAGAAATTTCTTCGAGGAGACCGGCTTCGTCGAGGTCGTCATGGAGAAGTACCCTAACTCCACTCGGAACATCGATGCGTTCAGGATGGTGAAGGAGATGGGGGGCTGGTGGAGGATCATGAAGACTATCTGGGAGATGATAGTCCTTGCTTTAAAGAGCAAGAAGATCAGACACCTCATAGGGTTGATCAGTAAGGGTAAGGAGATACTGGTGAATGACAGAGTGGTCAGCAGGTACGCTGGATTCATACTCTGTGTAGCTCGCAAACCATGAGATTCACATTCAATAGATTAACCTCAATATTTTGTACGAGTATTCATATCATGGTACTCGATGAATTATTGCAAAGATCCAGCCCTAGATCGTTTTCCCTAAAGTATATGTTTTTTTAGATAAAATTAAATGATCAATCTCATAAATGATGGAGTAGCGAATATTCAGATTGAATAGGAATAAGGTTATGACATTAAGAAACATTTTAGCGAAAAACCCTCTATTGTCATTCTTTTCATTATCGTACATTATCTCAGGGGGGATTTGGATTCCAATAGTAATATACTATCATCTGAGCCCATTTTCAGTATCACTGGAAAACACTCCGATACAACTCATTTTACTCGCTTTTCTAGGCTTGTTTGGGCCCACATTTGCAGCGTTGATCATGTCTTGGCTTCAGGATGGGTCAAGTGGGGTAAAAAGACTACTTTCAAGATGGAAAACAGTGCGAGTGGGAATCAGGTGGTATCTCATCATTCCAGTAATAAATTTTGTAACCACTCTGGACGCGATTCAAATTAACATAACGTTTCTAGGGAGAACACCTCAGATAAACTGGGGTTTATGGTACCTGTTTTTCACGGATTTCCTTCGATGGATGATATTAGGCGGCCCCATAGCTGAGGAAACAGGTTGGCGAGGATACGCGCTCCCACGGTTGATGACCTCACGCAATGCCTTGAACTCGTCTCTAATCTTAGGAGTCCTATGGGGATGCTGGCACCTACCGCTGCTTTTCATACCAGGTGCCGCTGTTCCTGTGCCCTTTGAGCCATCAATTTTACTTATCTATATTCTAAACTCGGTGTCACTCTCCGTTATCTTTACGTGGCTATACAATAACACCGGTGGTAGTGTGTTCATAGCCTATCTTTTCCACGCCGGAGTTAATTCGATTCCCAACACATTGTTAACGATCTACCATTTTGGAGCCCCAGCAGCCACCTACTGGAGCACCATCTGGGTAATCATTGCGGGAAACTGGGCCTTTGCCTTGATAATCATATTTTACGCTGGCTCAACCTACCTGTCACGTAGATTCAAAGATAGTTCCGAGTTCAGAGCCTATGTGTTGAGGGATGTTAGTAATAGAGAGAGCCCGTAGGGTTTTCCTTAACAGCGTATTTCTCTACCACATCCCAGTCTATCTCAAAGCCCAGACCGGGTTTGTTCGGAGCCGTTACATATCCATCCACGGGTCTGTAAGCTGGCTTTAGGAAGAACGCCTCCAACGGGACGGCGTTGATCTCAACCCACTCACTGGTCATGTTACTCAGGCTCAGATGAACAGCCGCAGGAACACCGGGGCCGAAGAAGAAGCTATGTGTGGCGATTCCGAGGTTCCAAGCCTCTGCGAGGGCGAATATCTTGCGGCACGTCATTATGCCTCCAGTCATTATTACGTCGGGCTGGATGATGTCTACTGCTCCCTGTATTATGAGGTTCCTGAAGCCGTGGTGTGTGTGCTCGTTCTCGCCCCCAGCTATCAGAATATCCGTCTTCTCACGCAACCGAGCGAGACTACTGTAGTCATCCACAGGCCATATGGGTTCCTCAAGCCAAGTAAGATCATATTTTTCGAGGGTTTTAGCCGCCTTGATGGCTTCCCGTGGAGTCCATGCACCGTTTACGTCAAGCATTATCTCCACATCGTCCCCCACAGCGTCACGAACAGCCTTCGTTGACTCTATGGCGTCCTTTTTTCCCTGATGAATCTTCACAGCCTTGTAGCCCTGCTCAACCCACTGGACGGATATTTCTCCAACTTCCTCGGGTTTACTGTACTCCATGAGGCTTGCGTATGTCTTAACCTTGGGTTTGCAGAGTCCCCCAAGCATCTCGTAGACTGGAAGCTTCCTGTATTTTCCTAGGATGTCCCATAGTGCCACCTCCACGGCGCTCTGGGCGTAGAGGGAGATGCCTCTTATTCCGTGCCCGAAGCTCACCTTGTAGGCTTTATCCCAGAGGCGCTCGATCTGTGTAGGATCCTCACCTACCAGCAGGGGTTTGAGCTGTTGCCCGATGTAGCCTCCCACAGAGCCATAGGTGTATGGGATGGATTCCCCGTATCCTTTTATTCCCTCGTCTGTGGATACCTCGACGAGTATGTGTACACGTCTCCTGTTGGGGTAGGCGGAGACTGGGTTACCCTCTTTTAGGGGTATTTTTAGGGCTATGGTTTTGATGTCTGTGATCTTCATGGTCTAACCTCGTATCTTTAGAATATGATCACCATCAGCCAAGATTGTTATAACACTTGTCGCCGAGCTTAGATTACACGAGGCTCTGGCTCAACGCCGTATAGTTTAGCGATCCTTGGGTCGTATGCTGCTTTTCGCCCCATGCATCGCGGCTGTGTACAGACTTGACAGCTCTGAAACTCGGTCTCCGTTGAGAACAGTATACCTGACACGGTTTTGATGGGCACCATCATATAGGAATCCGTGAGCCTGACGCCTATCCTCTCCGCCTCGTCTCCAAATAGGTTGAAGAGTGCTCTCTGCTCGGTCAATGGCCAATCATCCAGATGTCCCGGACTCATCTCTGTGATATATGGTACGCTGTATCTTTCAGCGATGAGTTTTTTTGTGTAATCGAAAGCCTTGCCTACTACGATGTTTTTTATCAGATCCAGCATCATTACGCTCTGGGATTCAGGAAGCTCTATCTTCTCCAGTTCCTGACCTGCTGTGACAATGTAGGGATAGCATTGCTCTATATCTGTGAGGTTTTTCCCGAGTACTCTGCTCTTGAATATGTGTCCGTCGATGGATACTTCGTCGCTGTTACTGTATTCGACCCTGCTCTCGGTGTAAAGTGCCTTAGGTCTAGCGACGTTGTTGATGGTTTCGACGAGTTCTCCTATTTTCTTCTCAACGTATGGCGTGCTCTTGCTGATCTTTAGGCTCTTTATCACTGACTCGGTTTCGAGTTCCACAGGAATATCGTCGATGATGTTCATTTACGCGCCTCAGCCTGATACCAATTATTCTCCTGTGGGTGGTTATGAATAGTTGCTTTTATTCATCTGGGGCGACTGGATCGGGTTGATCTGGTCCAACGTTCCCAGCCCTGATGTCTGCGTATATGAAGTTCTCAGAGGGAACAGGTGAGCAAGCGAGTCTCCGCAGCATCAATAATTGCCCAGTGTGAGCCATGGCGTCTGAGAGTGGTCCTTGAAGAAGCTGTAGCTCTGTTGCTCCGTGAGGTCTCCTTGTTTTCAGAGAGTTATCCAGATTTGAGAGGGACTTATAGAATTGTTCAACATCTTCGCTCCATTTCTTCAACGGGAGTCTAGTTGTATCGTAGTGAGAGTAGAAGCTGTCAGCATAAATGAGCACACCTGTGATATGGTGTAGCAGACGGAGGGGAGTCCTGACATCCATGCCTACTTCAAATTCAGGGTAGTTATCCGGCGCGTCTCGGATTGCTTTAGTGGCGTGGTAGGCGATTGAGGCGAGGAATTGCCGTATTGGGTTGATTTTTCTCATCTTGGTGATTGCCTCGTTAATGGTTAACAGGGTATACTCCTCGGCGCTCTTGTAGTGTGTTCCGCAGAACCATCCAGCGTAAGGTGGATGCCCGATGATTCCCTCTTTTTCAACTCTTTTATCGAAGGCGATTCCCTCAGGTTTCTTTTTGAAGTATAGTAGTCCGCCTTCATTGTCTGGGTTGAAGCTTCGGCTGCATATCTCGCAGATTGGGGGACGCATATCTCTATGGAAGTTTGAGGAAATTTAATGCTTGGGAGACGGTCTAGATTCTGCTGGATAATTTAAAATGCATTAAAAGAAAATTCTAGCTGTACATCTTGGCTTGGTGAACAGGAAGATCATCTGATCTCGTGATACCTATAATGGATGTCTTGATGATGGACAAGGATGAGGGCTCACTGATGCAGTTAATCAATAACTCGGTTTACCACGAAGACTCTATAGATTCGATGACGCAGCGCTGTTTATTTTTTAATCTTCGCCTGTTCCCAGTAATGCTGAAAGAGGTCTCGGCACCATTTAATGGTGTTCTCATTCTTTGAGGTGAATCCCCGGTAATCAAACTGCCCCTGAATGGGAAAAGCTAACGCCGCTACCTCTTTCTCAGACATCGCGATAAAGACTGGGATAACAGGGAGACCTCGTGTCTCGGAGGGAGAAACCCGTTTGAACTGGTTTACATCGGGTCTCGCCTCATAGTCAAGGGTCTCGATGAGTCTAAACTCGACGCCTCTCTCTGCGGCGTTCTGCAGGTTAGAGTAGACGAGGTTGAATCTGCGATCAGTTAACCTGTAGATGTACTCCTCGGCGTTATCGATCATCTCCTGTATTCTCTGGAAGACAGCCATTACGTCATCAATATAATTAGAGTCCCCCAGTTCCCCGAGACGAGACTGATACTCCACAGGGATATGACTTGCATCGTGACCAGCGAAATAGCCTCGGTTTATAGTTAGGAATCGCTGAGAATCCAGTGCAGAGAGAAACAGTTTGCCAAACTGTGATATCTGATAAGCCCCTTCGCTGGCTCTTCGAATAAATCCACACGCTATGAGTCTAGTGAGATGTCTACTTGTCTCCTGCGTGCTTATGCTGAATTTCTTGGCTAGCTGGGTTACTGTGCCTTTTTCCTCGACTAGGCTCAGTGCGATGGATAACCTGATCTCGTTAGACAACTCGAAGAATATCTGACAAAACTCGCTCCATTCAGCCATATAATAACTCATAGGGATGGTGTAATAAAAATCATAGAACTGATACTTGCTTCTAAAAATCAGATATGCGAAATGAGTAGTGAACCTGAGAACAGTATTTGAATCAACATCTGATCACACTGCTCAAAAGAGTCAATGATATTCATGGGAGAAAACAGTGTGAAGAGAGTGATAACCCAGAGTCAGGCAATCATCATAGTGGCGCTCGTGGTTATTACAGCGGTTGGAGGCATCTATTATTGGAGCAATAGTCATCAATCGGTTAATGGAATTCAGTACGTATCCCCCGAGGAAGTGGGGTGGTCATCCCAGAAACTGGACTCGGTGAAACAGCTTGCTCAGAATTCTGGCTATGCAGCGATAATGGTTGCCTACGATGGGAAGGTTTTCTTCTCTTGGGGTGATACTACAAAGGATTTTAGGATTCACTCTATCAGGAAACCAATAGAATCCGCCCTTTACGGCATCCACGTAGACAGGGGCGAGATCAACCTCGATGAGACACTTGAGCAATTGGGCATAGACGATATCCCGCCAAGCCTGACTGATGCTGAGAAGCAGGCAACTGTCCGCGAATTGTTACAGGCTCGGTCAGGTGTCTACCATGTGGCAGCGGCGGAGGACGCGTCGATGATTGAACTCAGACCGGAAAGGGGTAGTCACCTACATGATACCTATTATTACAATAACTGGGACTTCAACGTCGCCACAGCTGTTTTTATGCAGAAGACTGGCATCGACAGCCTACAGGCTTTCAAGACAGAGATCGCTGACCCAATCGGTATGCAGGATTTTAGTCTCGAAGATTGCTACTACAGCATTGAATCCGAGAAGTCCCAGTATCCTGCTACTCAGATACGTATGAGTGCAAGAGACCTGCTGAGGTTCAGCGTATTGTATCAGAAAGATGGAAGATGGCTTGACCAACAGATAATACCTTCATCGTGGATCGAGGAGAGCACGGCAACCTATTCTATTATGGATAATGAATCTGGAATTGGTTACGGCTATATGTGGAAGACGATCCCGGCGGATTCTCCTGTAGCACAGATGGTGGGCAGCAGTGGCTACTATCATACAGGTGTGGGCGTTCAGGTGGTCATTGTTTTACCTGAGTCGAAGCTGGTGATAGTTGAGTTGATGGACACTGATACTCCGGGATGGGTTGATCCGGGTGAAATAGGTATGTAGATAGGGCTAGAGATCATAAACGCGCGTAATTAAAGCAGCTGTACACATGTGTATTATTCGATTTCCACCAGCTGCATACTGCATAGCTCACGGTACATCTTGTTATTCTCAAGAAGCCACTCGTGGCTTCCCTCAGCCTCAATCACACCATCTTTAAGCACAATGATCCTATCCATATCCCGCACTGTAGAGACCCTGTGAGTCACAAGTATCACTGTTCTATTCATCATCTCGCGGCGCAGAGTCTCCTGAATCATGGACTCGGTGTAGGGGTCAACACTGCTGGTCGCCTCATCAAAGACCAGAATACGGGGATCAGCGATGATAGCCCTAGCGAGACATATTAGCTGTCTCTGACCGTAGCTGAGATTTGTTCCTCTCTCATTCAGCACCGTGTTATACCTGTCCTTTAGCTCCATCACAGCGTTATGGATGCCCACGTACTTGGCTACACGTACCATGTCTTCGTAGGAGACCGCTGGATTACCGAACTTGAGGTTGTACTCGACGCTGCCATTGAACAAGAAGGGCTCCTGAAGCACTATTGAAACTTCTTTTCTCAGGCTTTTGAAGGCTAAGTCTTTCAGATTGCAATTATCCAAGTAGACCGCTCCATTTACTGGGTCGTAGAATCTTCCAAGTAGGTTGATTATCGTGGATTTTCCTGAGCCTGTGGGTCCGAATATGGCGACTTTCTCACCGGGCTTTATGTGCATATTGATGTGGCTTAGCACAGGCTGATTGGGGATGTAGCTGAATCCAACGTCATCGAACCTGATCTCACCCTTCATCGCCTTGAGTACTACAGGGTTCTCGCTTTCAATGATCTCTGGCTCTTGGTCTAGGATGGTGAATATTCTTTCGGCTCCGGCTAATGCACTCTGAATCTCGCCGTACATCATAGCTAGGTTCTGTATTGGAGTGAAGAAGGTCTCGGAGTAGTTGCTGAATGCTACGAGGTCACCGATGGTATGGGTTGCTTCTAGTACATTCTTTCCGCCGAGGTACCAGATGGCAGCAGTCATTATGCTGCTTAAGACGGTGGCTATGCTGCTATACGCCACTGAGATCGTCTCTGCCTTGATCTGGGTCTGCATATTCTGCTCATTCACAGCGTCAAACTCCTTCAGGCTCCTCTCCTCCTGTACAAGCGATTTCGTCAGCCGTGCGCCGTACATCAGGTCTTGAACCTTGCCTGTGAGCTGAGCAACGTTTCTCCGCGCGACACGCCAGGCATCCTTTATCCATCCCTGAAATACCCTGCTGGTTATGGCGAGGATTGGGGCTATGAGTAGGGCGATTACTGTCAGCTGGAGATCGATGTAAGCCATTATTAGTATAACGGATATAGCCATGATTAGGTCAGCTAACAAGCCGATGACGCCCGTGGAGAGTATTTTCTTCAACGCCTCAGCGTCGCTGGTTATCCTTGAGACCAGTCTGCCTGTGTTTCCGTACTCGAAGAATCGCTGCGATAGGTTGTTGATGTGGTTGAAGAAGTCAGACCGGATGTCAGCGATTACCATCAGACCCAGTTTCTCAACATAGTACTGCTGAGCGCTTGTTACCACCCACTGCAGTAGGGCGATGAACGTGTAAATTAATCCCGACATCAGGAGCAGGCTCACCAGCGAAGGGTCTGAACCAATTAGGTTTACCGCCAAGCTGCGAATGATGCCTGCAAGCCACATATCATCCTGTGCAGGCGTGTTCGTGATATAGACATCCAGCACAACCTTGTAGAGATATGGTCCAGCGAGCACCGTCATCATCTTGAGGAAGATCAGGACAATTTCAAGGCTTACAAGCGCCTTGTGTTTGAGCATATACTGGGTGATGATTCTCCGCACTATCTCCAGATCTTTATATTTGCGGATGGTGGACTCCTGCGAGCCAATATCATATCTGTCAACGTACTCAGCCACTAGGAGTCACCTCCAATATCCAGCGCCTGTGACTCTATGAGTTGCCTATACTCCTCACTTGATCTAAGCAAATCCCTGTGCTTCCCCTGCGCAACGATCCTGCCCTTATCCATGACCACAACAAGGTCCGCTGACTCGCAAGTTGAGGCACGCTGGGTGATGATGAGCGCTGTGCGGTTCTTGCGGAGGTTCTCAACGGCTTTTCTGATTAATTCCTCTGTCTGGGCGTCCACATTACTGGTAGAGTCATCAAGTATCAGTATCCTCGGATCAGTTAACAAGGTTCTAGCTATAGAGACCCTCTGGCGTTGCCCACCTGAGAGAGTTATCCCTCGTTCACCGACTATTGTATCATAGCCTTTGGGTAAGGTCATTATGTATTCGTGTATCTGGGCTGCCTTAGCTGCCTCAATGACCTCCTCATCAGTGGCGTCTGGTTTACCGTAGCTGATGTTTCCCTTGATGGTGTCTGAGAAGATGAACACATCCTGCAGCACTATCCCGACCTGTCTACGGAGACTCTTGAGCCCTATCTCGCGCACATCGACCCCGTCTATCATCACAGAGCCCGATGACACGTCATAGAACCGGGGAACAAGCTCCGCCAGAGTAGTCTTTCCTGAGCCCACAT
>CAYTVK010000066.1:0-9624 GCA_964441725.1 uncultured Candidatus Bathyarchaeia archaeon
CATCTTGAGGACATCGGACGAGTTGAAGAAGTTTAATCTTCAACTGTTTAGCCCCTGTCACTGTACAGGGTTTAACGCCATGTCTCTGCTTCACAGGGAATTTGGTGAAAGCTTTGCCGTAAATTACTGTGGGAGAGTTTTCAAGTCATGGGAGAAGCCTTCACCCATGGTATTTTAGTTACCATGGATGTTCCTTCATCTTCAACAACCAGGAGAGATAATTGGAGAGATAATGTATAGGTACAGTCACCAGAATGATTATCACCATCTCCTGCAACGTTGCGCGGATAAATGGCTGACTCAAGATAATCGCAACAAGGATAAAGTCCAGCTGGTCGAGAACAGGGGCACTAGCCCCAGGCTCAAAGTCCCAGCGACGCTTGAGGAAACTGCTCAACAGATCACCGAGTATGGCTCCAAAGCCTTGTGCAAGCCCAGCTAAAGCGTTTCCCTGTAATAAGCCTATGAGCAGCCCCGCTAGTACGCCGACTACGCTTCCTCGAAGGGTCTTGTGGCTTCCCAGAAATGGTTTTCCATCCAGCCACTTTTCCCCGCCATCTAGCGGTGGACCGCCTCCAAGGGCTACTGGAGCAGAGTTTGCGAAATACGCTGGGAGATAGAGCCATATCGCGGATAGTATTGTGTTTAGGTTCATCGTTTTTCCTCCGTTATCCCCATCTGATTTATGGTAAGCATTACTGGGGCTCTTGATTCAACGGGTTTTTCCAGAATAGCCTGTCTATTACCAGGGTCCATTGTTTTCTCCAATCGGAGAATAGTCTCGCTCCAGTATCGGAGCAGTCTCTGGGCGACTGGCTCAATCTGCTGTGTATCCATTATGCTTCTTACTTGTCCCGTGAGCAATGTGGTTGACCCTGTTGTTTTAGCTATCTCCGTTAAATAACCGAGCTGACGATTAAGCTCTTTGTTTACCCGGAAGGTTTTCTCTGTATTCTCCGTCTCTCCACGGTACAACCCCGTGATGCTGTCTACTATGAGAAGGTCACCTTCAACTAGTTCCGGTAACTGCTCCAATGCGTCTCCCTGTGTGCGGTAGCTTTCAGGGGTGAAGAGGCGAAGCCTAGTTAGAAGATTTGATCCCTGAGACCTGGCGATCTGCTGCAGGCGAGCCATGTTGAGTTTATTATCTATGTCTAGATAGACTGCTTTGGCGGTTCTGCTTTGACTCAGGTGATAGAATACTGTCGTCAGCGATAGCGTGGTCTTTCCTGTTGCTGCTTCTCCGTACATCAGGTTTATCGCTTGGCTGTGGAAGCCTCCTCCAAGCAGGTTATCCAGTGAGGGTATGCCAGTTGGAATTCTTGTCTTCTGGAGACTCATAGTTTTCTCATTCGCATCCTGTTCTGGACTCTAGATTTTTGTTGACCCAAGAGGTTTTTCACTTTTTGCCGCGTAACAGATGTGGTTGCTCCTAAGCCTGTTACGCAGGCGGCTCCAGCAGCTTGACCTTCAAGCAGTAGCTCAAAGATTATCTCTGGCTCAGTTAGCTGGTTTAACTGGACCTTGTTTCTTTGGATATAGTTTATTACCCCTGCTGACAGCGCATCTCCTGCGCCAGTAGGGTCTATCTGGGTTACATCAAACGCGGGCATCTCGATGATGTGTTTCTCTGTGGCCGCGATGACGCCTTCTTGGGCGTCAGAGATGATCGCAATTTTTACCCCTGTTTCGATGATGCGGGTTATTGCGTTAGTGGGATTCGTTTCACCTGTTAGGTTTGATGCTTCTAGGAGGTTGGCGTGAAAGATATCTATGCTGGAAAACGCTTGATCCAGATAACTCCAGCCATTCGTAGGCATGATCACGTCGATGAAGTTCAAAACCTTATGTGCACGGTTCTCTTCAAGAATCTCTGGGAGATTATGTTCTATATAGGGTAATCCACCGAGAGTTCCCTGATAGAATATGTCTGGCTTAATCCTATCAATTGACTTGAGGAGGTGTTCAGTGGTGAGGAGAGAGTTGGCTGTAAGTTCAGCTATGTAGCGACGATCTTCTCCTTTTACCAGCAGTGCAACGTTTTTCGCTGTCGTGCTATTTTCATGGACCTCTGGAAGAGGAGTTACTCCCCTGTTTCTGAGTTGATCTACTAGGAATTTACCCATCTCGTCTCTTCCGATTGAACCTACTGCATGGATGCCTTTGGCTCCGAGTTGTGTTAAGTTGATGGCGACGTTGGAGCTGTGGCCACCTGGGGTAAGATGTATGCCACTTGGGGCGTATGTGAGACTTCCCGGTGGCCCGATGCGGGGGAGATCGGGTACAAGTATGTCTGCCACGAAGCTTCCGCTGCAGAGGATGCTCATGGGTTTATGTGGAGTGGTCTATGCTTATTTTTATTCCCATGAAAAACGGGTGGCTGAGTTTAGGTGTGGATCTTGGCTCCGCATTTTGTGCAGTAGTCTGAGTCGTTTGGGTTTTTACTTCCGCATTTTGGACAATAAACGGGTACGCTTCGCTTTGGTTTTGACTCTTTTGCTTTATCGATCTCGGTTCTGACTTCCTCAGATACCTGTTTTATTCCTTTCTTAGCGGTTTCTACGGCCTCTTCGAGGAGCTTAGTGGCGTTTTGTAAGGCATACTCGACGTCTTTTTCCCAGTCTGGTCTTCTGTCTACTGGAGTTTTTACGTTGTCGTTTTCTCCTTTTTCGGTTCGGAGTCCGCAGTTGGGGCAGAAGTTTGCGTCTTCTGCTATTTCATTTCCGCAGGATCTGCATGTTGGCATACATGGTTATTACGCTAGCGATATTAAGAATGTTGTGGTTAGTGCGCACTGTTTTTATTGGAAGCACTAGGAAGACGCGATGCATATCGCGGTTTTTATTAATTTATACCAAGTAACCTAGGTCTCTCAGGTATCTTCGGACGGCGGATTTTACAAAGTCAGGTATACTTGTATATCCGTGGTTTCCGCTCTCGATGACTTCTTCTATTTTCTTTGCGAGGCTTTCAGGTAGGTTTACTGTATGGTATTTGTACTTTCTCTCTGACATTCTGTTGATTTTCTGGGTATTTTAGTTTAAAAACCTTTATTTTTTTAGGCAAAAATAGATGATAATAATTGCTAGTTGTGGGTGAAGATAAAGAGTTTAGCTATCTTAATTGGATTCATGAAGTCTTTGAAACCGCATCAACAGGGATAGATAACCTTCATAGATGATGTCAGGGATGTCTCGGCGCGGCACCTCGGAGAACTCCATGAGCTCGGATAAATCGCTTATGAAACGTTCAAGCTCGGCGCGGACCCATTGGGTTGCCTTCATCTCAAGCTCCATCTCATGGGCTATTTCCTCAATGTTTTCCTCATCCTCGTTGCCCCAGTATTCCTCTGATCCTTCCTCGTTAACTATGAAGAGGCTCTTGCCTCGCACTATGACCTTCGGGGTTTCTGGGAGCCGCAGAGATATGCGTTGACCTTTCTGTGGGTTTACTGTTCTTCTGATTCTTTTTATAAGTAGGCAGTATGAGAAGCTGTCTTCTTGGGGTAATATTTCTTTGAAGGACTGGATGTGTCTTTTCACTGATACTGGAAGCTCTGTTTGAGGCTTATACTGGATAACTGGAATGGAAACAAGTTCAGAGAGTTTATGGATTAGCTCAGACTTGCTGAGGATGCTGATTTCATCGGGGGTAATTATGCAGTCGTATCTTGTGGCTTCGATTAGCTGGATCAGGGTTTTGATGTCTTGAGGATTCTCGATTTTTAGGTCAGGGTCCTTCAGTGACAGCTTTGTGATTATTTTTTGGACTCGTTCCTTATTATCATCTATAGCTAGAACACGTATTGGTTCTCCCATGTATCTCTCACACCCTTGGAGTGGTTTGATTTCGGTTGAAGTCTATATTAACAATTTTTATGAAGAAAATTACATGTCTTGGGTGACAAAAAGAAGGGTTATTTGGGTTTAAGGCCCGTAGTCTCTTCCTGCATACGGGTCCGGTACGTGCCCATGTGTGGGTAGGTCTCGGAAGAGCATATCCCATATGTCTTGCTCTGATATGGTTTCTCTTTTTAGCACAAGCTCTAGGAAGGTTGTCATGAATGGGTGATGCATTAGTTCATCGTCGTAGATCTTCATGAGGATCTTTTTGATTCGTTCATCCTTAACCTCCGTGAGGAGCTCTGAGACTGCTTCTAGCATCTCTGCCTCTTTTTCGATGTGGAGTTTGAGTTTCTCCTCAAGTATATCATATTCCTCTTTTGTGATGGCTAGGCTTCGCCCCTCTGCGATCATCTGCGCCGCCCTGTATAGTCCAGCGTGTTTCTTGCTGTCTATCATTACGGATGCGATTAGCTCTCTGACAAGCTCGTTTCCGTATCCACGGTACTCTCTGTCGAGCTCTACCGCGTATTTGTCTTCAAGCTCGGATAGCATTTTGAGTCTTTCAGCTACTGACATTAAAATCAGTTTTGAGTGGGGAAACATGGGTTATAAAGGTTAAAAAATGCCTCACTCATCAGCGGGTTCTTCTTCCGCTGTTTCAACGACTGGGCTCGTTGAGCTGAATAATTTCAGTCTGTTAATTATAACAGGCATGGATAATCCCTGTATGAGGTTGGTACCAAGTACGATACCGTAGGTGAGGGCGAGTAGAAGAGACTCATGGGGTAGGTTCAAGCCCGTGATGCCGAGAGCTAGAACTACTGAGACAGCGCCTCGGAGACCGCTCCACGTCATGCCTATTTTCCAGTTCTGTGGGAGTCTCTTTGCCCTGTATTTTTCGAGTACTCTTGCTATGATGTCTATCATGCCGTATCTGAAGATGACGGTTATTATGCTGAGGGCCAGTATGGGGAGAGCGTAGGCTATGAGTAGGTTGACCTCTAGGCTGACGCCGATGAAGATGAATGCGAAGCTGCTTGCGATGAATCCCACGAACTCCCACATGATGCCTATTATTTCTTCTCCTTTCTCACCGATGCACCCGAATTTTCTGCATCTATAATTCAGGATGAGCCCAGCTAGGACCACTGCGATTACTCCGCTTGAGTGGAACTGTTCGGCGAGCCTGAATACGCCGAAGGCGATGATGAAGGTAAGGAGTGTTTTGACGTATAGGTCATCGGTCCAGCAGAAGATCAGGTGTACTACGTAGCCAGCGATGTAGCCCAGTATGATTCCGCCGAATACCTTGATGAAAGTAGTGGTTAAAACTTCTAAGCCTGTGATGGAGCCTGCTTCCAGTATTGTTACAAGTATGCTGTAGATCACGATGGCTACTCCATCATTGAATAGGCTCTCTCCAGCAACTATTAACTGGAAACGACGTATTACGCCTAGACGTTTGAATGTGGCGATGACGCTCACAGGGTCTGTGGGGGCGATTATTATTCCCAGCATGAATGCCTCAAGCCAGTTTATTCTAAAAATAAAGTGAGTGTACAGGCCGATGGCGATGACCATTAACAGAGTCCCCACTACCGCATACGACAATATGGTGTCGCTGTCGTCGATGAGACCGTCGATGTCCATGGTAAGGGTCTCGGTGAAAAGTATGGGGGGCAACAGTATGGTGAGGAATATCTCGGGGGATAGCTCTGGGAGAGGTATTCTGGGGACGGCTGCAGCCAGTAGCCCAGCGAAGATGAAGGCTATGGTTGATGGGAAGTTAATCTGACGGGCGATAAGGGTTATAATAACGACGAGGATGAGAATATTGTAAATGGCGTCAAATTGCCCTAAGCCGGCGTCCATATCCCCTCTAATATTTTAAAGGCAGCAGAAATTTAAGCAATGCCCCACGATAATCGATGTTTTAAATCTACTTTGAAGAAGAAGATTAAAAATATGATAAAAAGGCTATATGTGCCATATTTTATTGAGAATAGATTGATGTGGTTTGAATAGGTCTTGATAAATTCTTTAGTGTTGAAATTATTAAGCGATGGTTTGAAGAGGGATTTTTTCTCTGGTTTAAGGTTGTAATTAGCCTATTTAGAGGCTCTTTAGACTGTTTATAGGCCCTTGATATAAGTGGAATTGATGGGTTAGGCGCTGTGGTTGCTTATTATCTCTCTTGTTATGGTTCGGGTGGTTATTTTGTTGAATTCTATGTGTTCTTTAAGGTATTCTACTACTTTTTTTGCGTTGAATGGTTTGCAGCTGTAAATGTCGATGCTTATGGTGTTATTTTCGTTGAAGGTGTGGATTGCGATGTGGCTTTTATCGATTACCTCGATGCCTGTGATTCCTGGGTTTTCTGGGACTCCTTGTATTATGTGTGGCCCGTCTAGAATGTGCATGTCTATACGCTGAGGTAGGTCTTCAAGTATGTGTCTTATTGTTTGTTCTTCTATATTGTTGGCTGTTTCTCCATCAACCATTAGGTGTAGCCCGATCATCGCTCAACGACATCATATCCTCTGATATAAACTTCCCCCTACAATAGGGGCTGAACTGTAGAGAACTTGATAAATTGGGAAGCCCTAACCCATCATGTTATTTTAGGGTCTCCAGTTTCCCTGAGATACCTTTGGCTTGTAATCTTTGAGTTCAGTGGGATTATATTTCAGAGTCTTCTCATCTTCAGCTGATTTATAGGCGGACATCATCAACTCCATGACGAGTAAGCCATCGTTCCAGTTCTCGGAGGGAAGCCGCCCCGCGTTGAATGATTCAACCATGTGACGATTCTCATGCTGATAACCATAGGCAACAGCCTCATCAGCCACGATGGGAATAAGCCCCTGCTCAGCGGTCTGCTTCTCTATGAACTCCTCGCTTGGAGCGACTCTGACGTTTCTGCTGAAGAATACGCTGAGTTCAGTGGATAAGCTGTTGTTGATGGCGGAGTACTCTGGTCCAAGAACCTCAAGGGATAATCGTAAGCCGGGTCCGACGTAGTTCCAGCTTGTCTTTGCCTCACTCAGAACCCGTTGACCTTCATCATCCTCATAGATCACGTTAACGCTTGCATAGTCCTCTGCAGGAGCCACACTGTAATCAACGCCATAGGTTTTCTTTAACTCGGAGAGATACGGTTCCTTGCTCCATTTTAGAGACTCTATACTCGCCTGAATGGATACAGGTTTGAGACTGGACTTCGGCTTATCCGGGTCTTGTAGTAGGAACCTGTCTGCTTCAAGGCTGTGACAGCTCATGTCCAGCAGTACGCCTCCTCCTGATCTAAGTGGGTCCCAGAACCAGCTGTTATGAGGCCCTCCATGTTCCTCTGACGCTCGAGCAATGTATGGACGCCCTGTTGTGGCTGCCCCATGCCTCCATACAGCCTCCTTGGCTCTTGTAATAGTGGGTGCGAAAGCCTGATTCTCCAAGTAGCCGTGGAGTAAGTTGGTTTTACCGAGAAGCCTCATCAATTCATGGGCTTCATCAAGGTTTCGGGCTAGGGGTTTCTCGCAGCAGACCCCGATTAGGTCGTGTCTGCCCTGTGTTGATTCTTCTGCTATCGCTTTCATGACTTCGACTCTGGTAAAGTTCGGGGTCATAATCCAGACCGCATCAACGTTGGGGTCGCTTAGCATCTCATGGATATCATCATACGGCTTGGGCCTTGGCATACCAATCGATTCAGTGTATAGGGAAAGCTCCTCTGCGCGTGGAAGGTTATGATTATAGATGGCGGTAATATCCGCGTCCCTGATGCCTTTCCAGCTGTCCACCATGAACTTGGCTATGAAGCCGGCTCCGATGAATCCTACTCCAAGTCTCTTCATAGGTAATGAGTGTTGAAGCTGGGGATAAAATCAGTGGTTAGGCAATGGATTCTTTTAGTACTGGTGAAATCTACTACTTGATCATTATGAGCTTCAGGCTTGGTGATAATATAAACTTTGAGACGCCTAACCTGGAGGAGGCGGTTCAGTTTTACACTGAGGTTCTTGGGTTGAGGATCATTGAGATGGGAAACGACTGGGCGAGGTTTAACACAGGTAAATTCAACCTGTATATCAGTCGTGGCAGGAGTCTCGGGCCCATAATGGAGTTTCTGGTTGAGGACCTTGAGAAGGCAAAGGAAAACCTGCTTGAGATAGGGTGTACAGTTGAACGTTGGGAGGGCAAGGGGAAGCCTTGTTATATACGGGACCCTTTTGGCTTCGTGTTCAATCTATGGGAAGTTTAGGTGTTTATTGAGATGGCTAGGCTTGATGTAGGTATTGTGGCGCCTAAGTTTACAGTTGAATCCGAGAATCAGGGTACAGTATCGCTGAATGATTACGTGGGAAAGAAAGTGGTCCTGATTTTTGGGCGATATTTCGGTTGCCCGGTCTGTCAATATGATTTTGATGAATTATTGAAGAAATCTAGCGGGATCAGGATGAATGCTGAGTTGATCTACTTTATACAGTCAGGCCCCGAGTCCGCTAGGGACTATATTCAGGAATATGCTGTGGATTTCCCAGTAATACCTGTGCCAAAGGAGGATGGACGGTACAAGTTGTATGACTCCTTTGGAGTGGGAAAAATGGGCATAGGCACTACCATAGAGATATTGAGGAGGGCTGGTGCAGCCAAGAAGGTGGGTAAGGTTCATGGAGCGTATGAGGGTGTTGAAACCCAGAGTCCCGCTGATTTCGTGATCGATGAGTCTGGTATGATTATCTGGGCTCATAGGGGATTGCTTGACTTGGAGAAGCTGCTAGATTTCCTTGATGGCTTCTAGTCTGGCCTTTATCTGCTGTATGTCTGTCGGTGGGTAACCTGAGTAGTACTTGCTTACGTAGAGATAGACGGGTCTTCCCTCTACTGATTGGTTATGTATTTTCTCTGCCCATCGCTCGTTGTCTTTGGTTCGATTTAGCTCAATGAAGCCTTTCTCTCCATTCACCTTCTTACGGTCTCCCTCAAGACGAATGTAAGAGAAATCGCCTGTCTCTACTTCCTCTGATGGCTGCCACGGGTGCTCGACGTAGACCAGTGTGACATTATGTTCTCTGAGAAGATCATAGACATCTTCTTTGAACCAGTCCTTGTGCCTGAACTCGACAGCAGTCTTGTAGCCTTGAAGCTGTGTGAGAAGTATTCTAAGCTGGTCATCGTGTTCTGATGTCAGTCTGGGAGGAAGCTGAAGGAGCAGTGGTCCAAGTTTGGTCTTGAAGGGTTCTATGTGGTCTAGGAATGCGTCCATTTTCTCTGGGTCGTATTTGAGGGCTGAGCTGTGGCTGATGCTCTGAGGAATCTTAACGCTGAATCTGAAGCCTTCTTGGGTTTGATCTCTCCAGTTCTCGACGGATGATTTTCGCGGTATCCTGTAGAATGTGCTGTTCACCTCGACGCTGTTGAATAGCTTCGAGTACCGTGAAAGGTAATCTTTTGAGTCAATGTCATCGTACAGTGGCCAGAACTTGTAGCTCCAGCCCATGGCTCCGATGTAAACATTAACCATAAGTCAGAGTAGACGCCGCGTTGTATAATCTATTTCTTCTTGAAGAGAAGCCACTCGTTCTCTCCGGCGCTCTCGAATCGCACAAGCTCATAGCGTCCCTTGATGCGTTCACCTGCAACCACGAACTCGATCTTATCCTTCTCCCATTTCACTGGAACATAGAAGCCCTTATCCCAACTCGTAACCTCCCCGGCTCCATACTGGCCTCGTGGAATAGTGCCCTCAAAGCCACCGTATTCCAGTGGATGATCTTCGACC
>CAYTVK010000067.1:0-6269 GCA_964441725.1 uncultured Candidatus Bathyarchaeia archaeon
ATAAGAAAGGTAAGCCGGATTCACTTTGATCTTGTGATAGTTGATATGAATCTGCCGGATACGCTGGGAGACGAACTGTCCGAGAGATTGTATTCCATCAATAAGAAACTCAGAATAATAATGATAACAGGCTACAGCAACTATAAAGAGCAGTTGGAGAGAGAACACGAATTCATGAAAGTATTGATGAAGCCAGTGAACCCCGAGGAGCTTGTAGCCATTACCAAGAGAGTTCTACAAAAAAGATAGAGAGGAAATTATTTCTCATCAACCATATCCGCGAAGTAATCAGGGTCATTACCAAGATAGATGGGGTTAGGCTCACCGCATTTTGGACAGTAACGATCTTCATAACGTAGCTGGGCTCCGCACTTGTGGACACCCCAGAGTTGGGCACCGCAGTTTGGACAATATTTGGCTTTGGTCTTAGGGTGAGGCCCCTGACTTAGGATTTCCCTGATTTCAGTCTTACAGTAGGCGCAGTGGCCTTTTTTGATTAGGGACTCCATGTTTTCTGCTTGGGTTTACAGAGTATTAAGGGTTAAGAGTGGCTTAACTCGCAGGTTCTGCAGATCTCTCCGGTGGTTGGGGCTCCGCAGATTTTGCAGTAGTTCATTATCGGTGTTTCTTTGTTTCCCCTGATCTTTAAACCTGTCTGGTATACGGTGAACATTGTACCTGGCCTCTTGTGCTCCATCTGGTTGATGAATCTACGTACGTCTGATCTCATAGCTTCATCAGCGTAAGGGCATGGGAGGCTCTGGAACTCCATGTGATTAATATAAGCATAGTAAGTGGTCTCGCGTTCAGGCACTTCGCATAGGGGCTTGACGCGTCTAACATAATCACCGAGCTGCTGACCCGCTGGGTTGAAAGAGTCGATCCTGTTTATGTCTCCTCTTAGTATGTTCAACATAACGGATTGTGCCATATCGTCAAGATTATGCCCAGTTGCAAGACGATCGGCGTTAACCTGTTTCGCTGCCTTATTTAATGCTCTACGTCTTAGCACACCACAGTAGCTACATGTTCCTAGATCACGTTCCTTAACAGCGATCTGATCCATTGTCTCGTCAAAAAGCTCCTTGAAACTGATGGTATGCATTTCGATGTCTAATTGCTTGCAGTTTTTCTCAGCTATTCGAAGCGCTTCATCCCTGTAACCAGAAACCCCCTCATCAACACATACAGCGATGAGTTCGACTTTTGGTCGTCTGGACTCGATCTCGTGCAACAGATGAAGCAGTGTGAGGCTGTCTTTTCCCCCCGATACCCCTATGGCTATCCTGCTGTCCCACTCAAACATCTTGTACTTGTTGACGGTTCGCTTCACTCGTTCTAGGATGGTTTCGTTGAAGCAATCATTGCACAGTCTTTCCCCTGAGTATGGTCTGTAATATCTTGAGGGTTTTTCTCCACATCTTGTACAGGGGATGGACATCGCTGTGGTGTTGGTTTGGGTGAGATAAAAACCTAGCCGCCGTGAACAACGGATAGAAGCACGAGTTCCTGATCCTGTTCTATTGGCGTCTCTTTTCCCTGCAGATTATTTATCTCGACTCCGTCGAGCATTATCAATGCGTTCGGGCTTGGGCTATCAACCTCTGAGTCCCAGATTACTGACTTTAATGTCTCATTATCATCAATTAGGGTTTGAATTGCAGATCCAACAGTTGAATCCGAGGGAACATCTAGAGTAACCTCTCGCTGCCCACCGGCTTCCCTAAAGACTCCCATCAGACGGATCTTGATCTGCATAGCCCCTACTCTCATCTCGCGGGCTATATATCCTTCACAAGTTTGGCGATGAAAAAACCGTTACAGGCATGTCTATAGGGGTATAGTCTCTGAGCCTCGTTCATTCCCAGTAGTCCATGATCGCCTATTCTGGGTGCTGCCTCAACAAGTTTGTAATCAGGGTTTCTATTGATGAGGCTCTGCACTACTTCCTCGTTTTCCTCAACAGTGATGCTGCATGTACTGTAGATCAATGTCCCTCCCGGTTTAAGGCACTTCGAGGTGTTCCAGAGTATACGTTTTTGTAGCCAAGCCATATTGTCTACACTTCGAGGGGTTAACCGCCACTTACTGCTTGGTATTTTATGGAATAGACCAGTGGCGGTGCAGGGGGGATCAACAACTATAAGATCAGCCTCTATTTGGGGTAAAGATTCTGACTTTGATGCATCAGCTAATACTGGCTTCGCGTTTATTACCCCCAACCGGTTCATTAGATGTTCCCAGTTTTCTAGTCTTCTCATGTTGTGATCAATCGAGATTATTCTTCCTGTATTATGCATCATTTGAGCCAGATGACTCGTTTTCACGCCGGGGGCAGCACAGACGTCCAAAACAACATCACCCTGTTCTGGGTGAGCTATCTCTCCAACCAAGATACTGGCTTTATCCTGAATAATAAAATGCCCATCCTTGTACTCCGATGTCTCGGTTATTCCTTTGTCATCTAAAAGCTGATACGTATTTGGCAGAGGGGGCTCAGCCACCAACTGGAAGCCCTTCTCAAAGAGACGATCAATTGATTCAGCGTCTCCTTTCAAAGTGTTGAGACGAATATAATTGGGATAGTCAACGTGTTTGATGATTTTCTCAGTTGTTTCCGCGCCGAACTCGTTAAACAGATGAGCCACATACCACGATGGATGAAAATACTCATATGCTAACCTCTGGGCATCAGTGATCTCATCAAAGGGAATATACATTGAGGGAATGATATCGGGGATGTTTTCTATCTGCTTGAACTCCCTCTTACCAAGCAGCTCACGTGTATGATCAACCAGCTCAAACGCTCTCGCCAGCGAGCTTTCACTATAATGGACGAGATATGTATAGAGTCTTAGAAAACTCCTTAACCCTATCTTCAAGTTGCCTAAATTGTTGGGCTCCAAGGCTGATTCAACCAGAAAATCTATTGCATTTTGGCGGCGAACAGTCTCATAGACAAGCGCTTTTGCTTCATCTACGAGTTTTTTATCATTGACTCTCAGCTGTTTGACTGTCTTTCTTATGGCTGCGTCCTCGTTGAGCCGCTCTAACTCTATCCAGCTCAGTGATTCAATAGCGATGGTCCATACAAGAGACAATATGAAGGGTTCAATGAGCTCGCATTATAAAAAACTAGACGCTGGTATCGATGGCAACGGAGCCATCATGATGGATAACAGCCTTAGCGTGACGCAGAGCCCAGCAGCTGATAACCACTCCAACAGGGAGACTTGCGGGGTGACGGGCAGCCATTTCAACATGAACATCCAGTACGCTCGGTCCTTCACCAAGCCCCATTGCACCTATCTCAAGCTGGTTTAACTTACCGTAGAGTTCCTCTTCGATAGCTGCAACTTTAGAGTCACTGCTGCGGACCTTGAATGGCTTCAATAAAGCGATCTTGGCTAGCTTCATGCACAGGTCCTCCCCTCCGCCTATTCCTATCCCTACAAAGTAGGGTGGACATCCGAGGCTTCCGGCTTTGGCGACTGCCTCAACCACGAATTGCTTGACTCCTTTGATTCCCAGACCGGGTTTGAGCATTCTATGTGCCGCCACGTTTGTACTCCCACCGCCTTTTGGCATGGCAATAACTTCAAGACTGTCTCCGGGTACTAGGTCCCAGTAAATTATAGGCACATAGCCATTCAGCCCAACGTTGTTTCCGGTGTTTCCTTTGAACATGTCAACTGCGTTTGGCCTCAGAGGAATCTGTTTGGTCGCTTTCACTGTTGCTTCTATGAGTATTTGTTTGAGGCTTGATCTCAGAGGAAATTTATCTCCTACTTTAAGCATAAAGGCTACGATACCTGTATCCTGACACATAGGCTTCGAACTTCCCCTCGCTAGCTCCGTGTCTTCAAGTATGTTTTTGAGTTGAGATTTTCCAACTTCGCCACTCATCTGATTCATTAAGCGATCCATTTCCTCTACGTACTCGACTGGAAGTTTAGTTGCGGCTATCCTGAGTAGCTCAACCGCTGTATCTTCAACTATCTTCTCAAGATTACTCATGCCTTGATATCCTCCATTATCCTGTCACGGTTTTTGTTTACCTTCTCACCGACAACGGCTGTTAGATTTGCTCCATGAGTGTCAATTGTAACAATCATCGGTCCAAATTTGTCCACTTTATACACCCAGAGACACTCGGGCATACCCAGCTCGTCGAGCCAAAAAACATCCTCAACCTCTTTAATACCACGAGCAGCGAGAAGAGCGGCACCACCTGTGAATGCCCCATAAACGCAGCCATATTTGTGGCAAGCCTTACTGGTTCTTTCACCCATTCCGCCTTTACCGATAATAATAGCTGGTCTGAATGCCTCAATGAAATTATCCTCAAATATTTCCATACGTGCACTCGTGGTGGGCCCAGCTGCTACTACATGCCATCTTCCCTCTTTGTCCTTCTGCATTATGGGTCCGCAGTGGAATACACCTCTCCCTTTGAAGCTAACTGGGGGCACCTCACCTTTCTCATGAAGCTCAAGTGCCTTCAGATGCGCCTCATCTCTGGCTGTTATTATAGTGCCAGAGACATAAACAAGATCACCGGCTTTGAGCTTTCTAACAGCCTCTTCGGAGACCGGTGTTTGCAGATAATGCTCCAATTTTATCAAGATAGATAAGCGGATTAGATGTTTAGATGTTTTGGGTTAAACGAGCAATCCGTAAATATTTATGACCATCAGCCAAACTCCAATGAAGGCTCCTAGCCAGCGATAGGGTAGTTTGGAGGTAACCCAACCTGCTATTGGTGTTAGGATTAATCCTCCGATTATCATGGGAATGGTCATGTTCCATAGGAACTGTTCAAATCCTAAGGTGAGGCCGAATGTTATCACAGCTGCAAGGGATACAAAAGGCTCTGTGAACTCTATCGTCCCCACTGCCTTTCTAGGCTCTGATCCTGATAGAATGAGGCTTGGTGTTCCTATTGGACCCCAGCCTCCGCCTCCTAATGTGTCTAGGAAACCGGCTGTGAAGCCGATTATTAGAGCATGGTTGTCGTTGAGTTTTGGATTTATCTCATATTTGAATGCGTGACGATAGAATACGATAAAGCCCATGGTGGCTAATATGATTCTGATGAGAGGCTGGGCTATGCCAAGTGTCAGCCAGCTAAGTATTGAGGCTCCGAGAATAGCTGCTATGACTCCGGGTATTGCTATTTTCCATACGAGTTTCCAGTCTACGTTTCCCATCCTGCGATGAACTATCGCGGATAGTATATCGATGATGGACTCGGCTGCATGTACTGATGCGCTTGCTATTGCTGGCGCTATTCCGTAGGTTATGAGTATTGTTGAGCTTGTGACTCCAAACCCCATTCCTAGAGAGCTGTCGATGAAGCCACATACTAATCCCACTAGTATGTATGCCAGCATAGCTTGTTTCTCCTTGTTGTTCTGTGGCTTCTTTCCCTCAATACCAACATACTACCAACATACTATGGGTGTTAGTTATAAGGATTATTGGTATGCAACCAATATATACAAAATGCGTTGACAGAACGAAATCCTAAACCCCACAAACAGTGATCAAAAAGAAAGAAAAAACAATCACAGATATCAAAACAAGAAAAAACCATAAAAAAATTAGATAAACAGAAAAAAACTACATCTATAAATCCAGTAAAACAATTCAAAAACATTATTATTCACTAAGCAAAACAAGTAGAGATGTCTTCATTCGGGTCAAAACAAGTTCTCCACCTCAAACCCGGCGAGAACACGTTCAAAGATCGGGTAAATGAGCTGAGCGGAGAAAACGTAGACCTCTGCTTCCAATGTGGAGCATGCAGCAGCGGCTGCCCAATGACACAGGAAATGGACTATTTACCCTCAAAGATAATCAGAATGGTACAAATTGGATTGGAGGAAGCCCTCGAATCCAAGACCATATGGACATGCATGACCTGCTTCAACTGCGAGGTCAGGTGTCCAAGGGGAATAGACATAGCTAACGTCATGGAGGCGTTAAGGCAGCTTGTACTTCGTAAGAAATATAATCGTGTTAGCCTTGATGACCTAACCCCAGAGGAGCTGAGAGAACTACCCCAGATCGCAATAGTCAGTAACCAGAGGAAACTAACAGCATGATCAGATACACGTACTACCCTGGATGCACGCTAAAAACCACTGCAAAAAACTTCGACGACTCAACCAAAGCCACTGCTAAAGCTCTTGACATAGAGCTTGTTGAGCCTGATAGATGGAATTGCTGCGGAACCGTGTATGCATTGGCAACGGATGATGTTATGC
>CAYTVK010000067.1:6279-9302 GCA_964441725.1 uncultured Candidatus Bathyarchaeia archaeon
TCCCATCGGTAACATGATACGGGTTGAGGAGTTGAAGGAACAGGATAAGGTGGATAACAAGAAGATGGTAACCCTCTGCGCTATGTGTTATAATACACTCAAGAGGGCCAACCAGATCTTTAACTCAGACAGTGATAAGAAGAAGAAAATCCACGAGATAATGTTCAGAGAGGACATAAAGTATAGTGGAAACGTCGAAATAGTCCACTATCTAGAGGTTCTCAGGGACCTTGGCTGGGATAAAGTCAAGGAAGCTGTGAAAAAGCCTCTGACCGGATTGAAGGTAGCACCCTATTATGGTTGTCTCTTGCTGAGACCACGTGGAATCGGTATTGATGATACCGATAATCCCACCATCCTTGAGGATCTTATAGAGGCTCTCGGTGGAGAAGTAGTGGATTTTGCTTACAAGCAGAAATGCTGTGGAAGCTACCACACTGTCCAGATGAAGGAAACAGTGGCGGACCTCAGCCATAACATACTCAAGAAAGCGGAGGAAGCTGGAGCAAACATATTGGTAACAGCGTGCCCCCTCTGCGATTATAATCTTGGTTCAAGACAGACCTTGATTAAGAAACAGTACCCAAATTTTGATTCAATACCAGTTGTATACTTCACTCAGCTCATGGCGTTAGCCTTCGGGCTCGATGAAAAGGCAACTGCGTTCACGGCTAACAAGCCAGACCCAACACCCCTTCTCACAGAGATCGGGTTAATGGAGAAATAGATATGGAAGCAACAAATGAGATGGTCACCATCTACGTGATGGGAAAGAAGTACAAGGTGCCAGGCGACCTGACCATAATGAAAGCGATGGAGTACGCTGGGCACCAGTTCCGGAGAGGAGCAGGATGCCGAGGCGGATACTGTGGCGCCTGTGCAACACTCTACAGGAAGAAAGGCAGTTATAAGCTGGAAGGCGCCTTGGCGTGCCAGAAGATCGTTGAAGACGGTATGTATATCGCCCAGATACCATTCAATCCAGCGGAGAAGAAGCCGTACAACATCAACGAACTCAAGGCAGACGCAAGTACCATACTTGAATATTACCCAGCCGTAAGCAGATGCCTAGCCTGCAACACTTGCACAAAAGCTTGCCCACAGGACCTGATGGTAATGGACTATGTGCAGACTGCTCTAAGAGGTGACATAACGAAAACAGCTGCGCTAAGCTTCGACTGTATAAGCTGTGGATTATGCGCTGTACGCTGTCCAGCGGAGATTGTGCCATATATGGTGGGTCAGCTTGCTAGAAGATTATACTCAAAATATGTAGATGGACCAACTCAACACGTCTTGGATCGCGTTGAGGAAATCAAGGAAGGAGTCTACGATGAGGAGATCGATGAACTAATGAAGGCAAGCAAGGAAGAGCTTGCAAAACTATACAACAGCAGGGAGATTGATATCAGTGAGTGATTACGAGAGCGGATACCCAGACTACATGGCAGAAAGCCTGAAGAAAGTAGCTGAAACCAGAGCAGGGAGAATAGGCAAAAGACACCCATCCATGACTCCTGAGGAGAGGCAACGGATTCTTGAAAACTATCACCCAGACTGGAAGATGGATCAGAAACGCGAGCTGAAAGTCGGGCAGAACAAGGGCTCGGTTATGCCCCTTGAGGTTGTTGATCAACTTGAGGCTCACAGTATCGTGGATACCTCAAAGATCGACCTGAGCAAGATCGATTACGATGTGGATGTTCTCATAATCGGCGCCGGAGGCGCTGGACTTAGCGCAGCCATACTTGCAAATGACAGTGGAGTTGCACCAGAAAATATAATGATAATTCAGAAGCTTCGGCTCGGAGACGCAAACAGCAAGATGAGTCAGGGCGGTATTCAGGCAGCAGACGCTCCATTTGACAGCCCAACCCTCCATTACCTTGACATCATCGGGGGTGGACACTACTTCAATGACCCTGAGTTAGTTGAGGCAATGGTCAAGGATGGCCCAGATGTAATCAAGTGGCATGAGGAACTCGGCGTAATGTATGATAAGATGTCTGATGGCACTATGCAGCTTGCAGCCGGCGGAGGCACAAGCAGACGCAGAATGCACAGCTGCAAGGACTATACCGGCATGGAGATCACCAGAGTCCTAATGGATGAGGTGATCAACAGAGGCATAGGCTACATCGAGTTTGCTGCAGCCGTGGAGTTCCTCAAAGACGAAAAGGGACAGGTCGGAGGTGCACTACTGTACGATCTAGATAGCGACGAGTACAAGGTAGCTAGAGCCAAGTCCACAATACTCGCGACAGGTGGATTCGGCAGACTCCACATACAGGGATACGCCACCACAAACCATTACGGAGCCACAGCAGATGGCTTGGTGATGGCATACAGGGCTGGAGCAAACCTGATCCATCTGGATAGCACACAGTTCCACCCCACTGGCTCAGCTTATCCAGAGCAGATAGTTGGACAACTCTGCACAGAGAAGCTCAGAGGCAGAGGAGCGCAACCAGTCAATGTTGACGGAGAACTATTCGTCTATCCATTGGAGACTAGGGACGTTGAAGCCTCAGCGATCATTCGTGAATGCTTTGGCAGGAACAAGGGCATCAAGACCCCAACAGGTATGCTTGGACTATGGCTTGACACTCCTCTCATCGATATAATCAATGGAGAAGGAACAATTGAACGCGAGTTCTCAGCCATGCTAAGAAACTACCACAAATTCGGCATCGATATACGAAAAGAACCCATGCTTGTGTTCCCAACACTCCACTACCAGAACGGCGGAGTACACATCAACATAAAATGCGAGACAAACGTACCCGGCTTATTCGCAGCAGGCGAGGTCTGCGGCGGAGTACATGGCAAGAACAGGCTAATGGGAAACAGCCAACTAGACCTCTACGTGTTCGGGAGAAGAGCTGGAAAAGCGGCAGCGGAAAGAGCAAAGACCGCGAAAATAGGCAAACTATCACTAAGCCACGTGGATAACTATGAGAAGCTCCTCAAAGAAGCAAGAATAGAGACAGATCGTAAGAGCCCAATGCTACTGCCAGAGTACA
>CAYTVK010000068.1:0-4601 GCA_964441725.1 uncultured Candidatus Bathyarchaeia archaeon
CTGATCACTATGAAGCCCTCTGACTCTGCCTTGAGCTCCCATCCCTCTATCTGAGTTATCTTAACTGACATACCCGTTTCATCTTACTTATTCGAATATAGGCATTACCTTAGATTTGATACGTACCCCGATGATAGTGGCGGCGTAATGTATGGTATTTGGGCGAAATCATCTACCTGCGTATATTGAGCCTGTGATTGCTGCCAAAAACAAGGCACCACATCGTTTTCCGTTCTCAACACATAGTGGTGACGTATTTCCAGCGGCTCGTTTCTATGACCATATGTTTTAGGTGCCTGATATCTGGCTCTGAAAACCTCGACGCTGTAATCGCTCATATCTACTCCCTCAACGTTTGAAGCAGGCGGAGTCAGCCAAGGAATCAGGGTTCTTATATCGAATCCCAGAATCTTCCAGAGGAAGCTGAACGGTCCCTCAGGTGGCTTGTCGCTTGGCGGGGGATCATACTCTGAGAGGTATACGTTGGATGATCCTAGTGAGCCATTCATCGTATAGGTGAGCCAGTTCCACACCCATTTTGATGAGGTGTAGTTGATGCCCGGAGTTAGGCGCTGGGTTGCCGATACATCGTACCCGTCGTACTGTATGTTATCATCATTTACTTTGAGTACCTCTGTTCTGGTTTCAAGCATCCCATAGGGCTCATGGTGGTCGATTTGTGTGATGGAACACAGTATGATGTATCCTTCGGGGGTGGTCAGTTCATTTGATTCATCTATCCAGTTAAAGATGGATTCCATGTCCAGCTGTGTGAAGCTATAATCGTAGACCTGTAACTGGTGCTCTATGGTTGTGTTACCTTCTCTCTGCAGCCACAGTCCACTTGCCACGAGTTTTGAACCAGCATCCGTGCAGTTAGTAATAGCTAACCGCGGCAAATATACCTCAGATAATGGAAACGTTGTGTTCCCGTAGAATACAACGCGGGCGCCTTCTTCGAGATAACTCAACGCTTGGCTGGTGTTGAAGCCGCTACCAATGTCATACAGTACAGCCGTTGTGTTTCCCTCCGATGAAACCGGTAAGGTCTTGCCCGTCTCCTGTGTGTGCCCATACACAGCGGTAATCTGGGCTGAAAATATGAGTAAAAAGACGATTATTATCCGGTTATTCAACGCTATTCCATTGTTTCATTTTCAGCTTAAAGGTATTTATACGCTTCAAACCCCAATGGATGGTGTCTTAAGAGATAATATTTATTTGACTGCCCCAGTCATAGTTGATGCAATCGCCTTGGTAGCTCAGGGGTAGAGCGGCAGCCTTGTAAGCTGTTGGCCGCGGGTTCAAATCCCGCCCGAGGCTCCATTTCTACACATATCCTCCCTTACCACTATCAAGGACATCTATGCCGTCACAAGCTGAGTTTAGTGATATGAATGTCCCTTTACGCCTAGAACCCTGTCAAAAAGACGGTATCTATTTCTTTTTAGACGATTTTTTTGCCAGTTTCTTCTTGGGCTTATTCTTTGGCTCAGCTTTTTTTCGTCCTTTCTTGGGTGGCTCTTCCTCTCCATGTTGGAGTCTCTGATGCTGCTTCATCCCCATCTCTGAGTTGAAGGTCTTCCCGCATACTGGGCAGGGCACTGCTACGGCTTCTAGCTCTATGTTTTTCCCCAAGAGATCTTTCTGTAGCTGTTTCATCATCTTCTCCCCCTCTGTGTATGATATCTTTTTATCTGTCTTGAGCTTGATTCCCACGGTTATAGTGAAGTTTCTGAACTCCTGTTCATCTCTTTCAAGTCCAACCGCGTTCACGACGCCTAGAAGTCTGTCTTCTTGAGCCATTTTTTCACCAAAAGGGAGGGTCATCAACATATGGGTGTACAGATTATAAAAATGATATCTAATAAAACTGGATAATCCGTCTAAAAGCGACAATCCATTTTCATATATCTGTTGAAAACGGCGTTCATAGAACTCTGTCTAGATGTATTCTGCAAATACAGGAATGATAGAAAATATCCATGAGTTGATATCTTAGAATCTTAATACACTTCCTTCTACTGGAAAAGATCAATCACTGATGCGATGGAGGTCTTAAGTAAAAAACCCAAGGTGCAGATACGTGGTCTCCCCGTTAGGCTGAGGCTGATTCCTGCTCTTTCTTACCGTAGCTTACCACAAGGTCCACGAGCTTCTTGGAGTCTACCTCAGCGCGGCTTCTCCAGTCGAGGAACAGAATCCCCTGCTCATCCTCACCAAGATACCCCTGAGTGATGTAGCGGTCTATGTTTAGTTTAACCCTCCAACCGGGCAGCTTCTCCTGAAGAATCTTCTCAACATCTGTTCTCGGGGCTTTACCCTGCTTAGATATAATATAAGCCACTGATACAGCTAATCCCGCGATGTCGTCGATTCTCCACCCGATGGTCTTCGCTGTCTTCTGATCCACTGTCCCCCTCATGGTGATGTAGAAACGTGCATCCTGAAGCTGCGCATTAGTAGGCTCAACAATATCCGGGTCATCAAGTACCTGCGTTACCTTCAAGTCAAGTGGCTGCAGCTGCTTATCCAGCACCTCAAGTACATTCAGCCAATCTGATCCAAGCTCCTTACGTAGCTCCCAGCCATGAACCCCCGGTAATTTATGATGCGTGAAGAATAATAGATGAACAGCGTCCTTCATTTTTCGCTGATATACTTGTTGAGTCTTGCTTAATCGTTCCGCCATAGTTTCCACTCCTCATAGTCCACCATCACTGGTAGGCTTACTTTGGCTTGCTCTGGGTCAAGCCTCGGCTCCGCATTGTACACGATGGTGTATTCCTCCATCAACCTATCCCACTCAGCGTTAGCGTAGCCATACCCCACCATGAAGACAGTCAGATAAGCCCTGTAAACCGTCTCCTGATATGTATCCACGCCGATCCAGTCCCAGTAATCTATCCTGCCATCGGGTCCAACGCGTTCCCCCAGTTCACGCCAAAACGCCTCGATGATATCATTAAACCCCTCCTCGGGGATTATACCCAGCAGACGCGCCTCATCCCGTGTAGTTGTGCCAGTCTCTCTTTCCTCCACCTCACTGTTCTGCCATCGTTCGGCGAAGGGGATCAGTTCACCCCAGTAGCTGAGGCTCTCAGCGAGTGTTCTTTCGCTTATCTGCTCCATCTCCATCAATGGATGCCATGATCTCAGGAAAATGTCCGCAATTGCTCCGATATCCAGCGCTATAAGACTCTGGCTCAGCATGAACGGGTCCTTATAGAGCGTCGTTGACTTGTGCTCTATCCACTGATTCTGGCGTTCAAGCACGGAACTGAGCTCCTTGATGGCTTCAGCGTCCATGCAGAAGTCCTTAACATCCTTGATGTTTGGATAGTATTTCTGGATGATGCCTATCACATAATCGAAGTCGATGTCAAATGGCTCTATCTTGCCACTCTGCACCATCCTGCAGAGACTTATTACGCTCTCAAGCTCGCTCATCTTATTCCTCCACTATCCGAGGCTCTGAGACGGTCTCCGCTTTATGAACCATGATGATGTGCACATCCTGTCCCCTGAAAGTAACCTGACTCGGTGTTATCGCCATATACTGATCATGGGTTCCCTCCATTGCTGAGACTATGAACTCGCTTACGGCTTCCTTGTTCTGGGGGTCCATGTGTAGGTCGAACTCATCTACCGCCCTGAATGGGCTGATGACGTTCTGCTGAAGCGCTAGGAGGAACGCCATGACGCTGCTGCTGCGTTCACCGCCGCTGTGAGTGTATGGGTCAAGGCGCTGTGGTGCCGCTCCTTTGAAGCCTACGATGATTTCCAGTCCGGCTTCCTCAATGTCGTGGCTGTTGATGAGTCTGACCTCTCCAGCTGCCTGAAGTTTCCTCAAAAGGGCCTTATACTTGATATTTACCTCTTCGAGGAGTTTTTCGGTTACTTCTCGCCACTTCTTGTTTCTTTCCTCTATCTCTTGGAGTATCCTGCGGCGGTTCTCTCTGACTTCCTCGATCCTCTGCTGAATCTCTTTGAATGTCTCGTTGTAGCTATCGTACATCTCCTCTGCTTCATCGGGGACATTCGCCATACCCATCAAGATACCCTGTGTCTTCCTTATCTCGTTGAGTATCTCTTCACCGGTTCTGCCCGTCTCGATCCTGGGTCCCCTGATGATTGCCTCCGCCTCGGCGTCTCTCATATCCCTGTTGGCTCTGTCTATCTCACCCTGCAGTGCCTGTACTCTGCGTCCAAGGCGCTGCCTGCGGTCTTTCAGCAGGGCTAACCTGATCCTGCTGTCTATGTACTGATCATTGGCTTTTTCTATTCTCTTTCGAAGCTGCTCCATCTCGTCAACGAGCTTTGCTGCTTCCTGCTCAGCTGACGTTAGCTGCCTCGTGAAGGATTCCAGCTGTGTCTGTAGAGTGGTTCTCTGCTGGTTAAACTGGGCGCTAAGGTAATCATAGTTCTCTACCTGTGTCTCCTCCATCTCCTTGAAGAGAACGAAGTAGTCATCCAGTTCGAAGAATAGTTCTCGGGTGTAGAGTGTGGCGTATCGCGTGTCGGAAAACCCCGACGCCCCACACGCGACACCCGATACCCGAATAATCGCGGGGTGGAGCAGCCAGCTAGCTCGGCCCGTA
>CAYTVK010000068.1:4611-9273 GCA_964441725.1 uncultured Candidatus Bathyarchaeia archaeon
GGACCCAGCTCCAGTTGATTAAGTAGGTTCCTGTAAGAGGACTCGAACTGCCTCCTATGCTGGACGCTGTTCAAGATGCTCTCATCGAGTTGACTGATCCTGTCCTTGGCTGCCGTGATACCGTGTTCGCTTACCCCAACTACTCGCTCCATATCGATGCGTTTCTCTATGAGGTCTTCACGCTGGATCCGCAGTGTGCTGAGCATGGATTCGCTGTCCACAATGATCTTTGTGTTCTGCTCCGTCTCCTCCTCTGCCTCGAAGAGTTCTTTCTCGGTCTCATCAAGCTCGCCTTGGAGTTTCTCTACTTGACGCTCGATCGCCATCACTCGGCTCCAAGCCATCTCCTGCTGGAGGAACGTCTGACGTGTCTGGAGTTGCCTCTTCTCTTGAAGGCGCTCATTCTGTTCACGCCAATAGTTCAATGTCTCCCGTGCCTGATTTAGTAGGTTGCCTAGGCTCTGTTCCTCGCTTAGGACGCCGCTGAGTTTGCTCTTCGCCTCAACCACGTCTCTTCGGAATGAATCGAAACCTACTGCTTCTTCAAGTATCTGGAGTCTTTCCTTGGGGTTGATGTTAGCGAACCTACTCGGCATGGTCTGATGCATGATGATGAGCATGTTATTGGGGTCAAAACCATAGGTCTTGAGAAGCTCCACCACCTCAGCCTTGGATACGTTGCGCTGGTTGAGCTGGAACCCGTATTTTCCATCTACCCTCAGTGTACGTGAGAGGGTTATCTCATCCATGTTATACTGGGGTACTGGTCTGTACCCGTTCTCACCTATCTGGTTGTTGAGGGTGAGGGTTACTCTCGCTGTGTCGCTGCCCCACCTGATGAGGTCGCTCAGCTTCTTTGATCTTTCAGTGTATGTGTCTCCGAGGGCGACGCATATCCCGAGCAGCAGGCTTGATTTCCCTGAGCCGTTGGGTCCGCATACTACGTTCACGCCCTCTTTGAGGGGTATGCGTGCGTACTCGTAAGACATGAAGTTCTCCAGTATTACCTCGCGGATGAGCATCGTTTTTCCTCGGACTCTGACATCTTTAGCTGTGCCTCATTTTTAAATCTTGACTAAAGGAACCGGTTTTCCGGTAACAATCATATAAATAAAAAAAGAAAATACTCAAAGAAATAGCTTCTCAGGGTCATCCTGATACGGTCTGGGCATCGATCTAGATTAGATCTGGAAACAGTAATAGCCTCATTATACATTTCTTTCTGATAGAATGATCAAATTAACACCCGCCCAAGAAGCACGGGCCATGAGCCTTCACAGCAAGGCAATAGTGGTGGACACCCACTGCGACACACTGATGCAGTTCCTACCCCAGCCACATGGCTTCCCGCCTGCGAGAAAACTTGGAGAACTCAGCGAACGAGGACATCTGGACCTGCCCAGAATGATCAGGGGCGGCGTCACCTGTCAGACCTTCGCCATGTACACTGGTAGAAGAGCCTTCGTGCCGGAGGCTCCACTCATTGCATTGCAGATGGTGGATAAGTTCTACACAGAGATCGATGCCAACCCTGAGATAGTGGCTGTCACAAAACGTGACGAGATCGTCAAAGCCAAGAGAGAGGGCAAGGTCTGTGGTCTGCTCAGCATGGAGGGGGCGGAGCCTCTCATGGGAGAGATCGCGGTCCTCAGGGTCTACTATAGACTTGGTGTACGTATGCTCAGCTTTGCGTGGAACTACCGCACACCTTTTGCTGATGGCTTAGGCGCGAAACGCTCTGAGAGCAAGCTGCCTGAGCTCGGCGTGGAGGCCCTTGAGGCGATGAATAAGCTCGGCATGATATTCGATGTAAGCCATTTGACTGACAGCGTCTTCTGGGATGTCGCGGATGTCATGAAGGGGCCTTTCATAGCCAGTCACAGTAACGCTAGGGCCGTCTGTAATCATCCCCGTAACTGCACAGACGATATGATCAGAGCAATAGCCGACCACGGAGGAGTGCATGGAATGAACTATGCGCCAGCATTCGTCAAGGAGGGCGGTGAAGGTGCCACGGTTGAGGGCCTTGTGGATCACATTGATCACATCGTGAAGCTTGTTGGCCCAGACCACGTCGGCTTGGGCTCGGACTTCGACGGTATAGGCCCACCACCCGAAGGGATCGAGACCGTTGATAAGACACCAAATATAACCAGAGTGCTGGTTCAGCGCGGCTACAGCGATGAGGATATATTGAAAATTCTCGGCGGAAACCATATGCGGGTCTTCAAAGAGGTAATCGGGTAATCTCGCCCCATTTTTTACTTGTTTTAGAAATTGCTATAACCTCTGAGCCTCACATTGTATCTGATTCTTATGAGTGCACCGGGTTTTCATGGTTCAAAGTACTGCTGGATGAATGGCAGCATAATGCCTACAGGTGAGGCGCTGGTCTCACCCATGGAGAGCATACACTTGGGTATATTCGAGGGCATAAAGGCGTACGTCGAGGGTGACGTAATGGGCAAAGGTGATCTGAATATCTTCGGCTGGGAACAGCATGTCGACAGGCTCTGGAGGAGCGCAGAGGTCAACGGGTTACCCATGCCTTACAGTAGGGATGAGTTGCTTGAAGCCGTGAGGGCGTGCATCATCAGGAACGACTACGATGAGAACACATATATCCAGCCACGGATCTGGCCCAAGGCTGAGAAGCCGGGTGAGAGTCACGTCGTTGTCCCGGTCTGGCCATTCGATACATTGCTGGGTAAGAATAACCTAAAGTTCGGTGATGAGCGCAGGTTCATGGTGAGTAGCTGGAGGAGGATCAGCAGCGACGCGTTGCCGCCTCAGGCCAAGAGCTGGGCAAACTACGCTAACAGCACCTTAGCCATGCGTGAGGCTAGGCGTTGCGGCTACGATAACGCTGTCTTCCTTGATAGCAGGGGCTTTGTCTCTGAGGCTACCTTGGCTTGTCTGATGATGGTCAGGGATGGTAAGGTGATTACGCCGCCTGTCTCGGCTTCTATACTTGAGTCTGTTACCCGCGGGTGCTTCATCAAGTTCATCCCCGATCTAGGGTACCCTGTAGAGGTTAGGGATGTTACCCGCGTCGAGCTGTATGCCAGCGATGAAGTGTTCCTCTGCGGAACAGGTGGCGAGTGCACGCCCATTACCAGTGTGGATGATATCAAGTTCGGAAAAGAGTATCCCGGCCCAATAACCACCGAGATAGCTTCATACTACTCAGACATACTCGCTGGAAAAGTAGACAAATACAAGCACTGGTTAGTATCAGTTTAAAACTCACCACCCTTTTTCAGGGTTAACGCGTCAATAGCTATTTTCAATAATCTCTTCGATCATTTCCAAGTCCATAATTAGTTGTTCACTCATAGATACAAAAAACTTCAATTCTTTAGAAATAAAATCTCTAGAATACAATTCATTTCGGTTTAGCAGTAATCTAATTGTACCAATCTGGCGCCGCAATAACCACAAAGCAAAATAAATGTCTCGAGGATCTTCTTCATTAATCTCTTCGTATTTTTCTGAATCTAATTCGTATTCCTCTAGATATCTTTCAATAAATAAATAATCTAAACAAGCAGTTATAAAATCAATTAAATATAATTCTTCAAACTCATATCCTTTATCTATTCCATCAATTAAAGAAGTTGCTGATAATATGTTTGTATGCAATTCATCTCTGAGGTCCTCTGTTTTTTTATAATATTTTCTTTATTTATCAATTGATATAGAGTCCCTCTACCAGATATTGCCTCTAATATTGGACTATCTGTTTTCTCAGGATTTATACAGCAGTCTTGAACTGCTTTTTTTAATACTTCTTTGAATTCTTCATTTAAGTGACCTATATCATAGAACAGGACACTCTTATCTTTAATATCAAACGGAACCTTTGTTCCTTCTTCAGCTATCGTAATCGTACCGTGTTTAAAACTGTGTCTAACACCAAGTTCCCAAAATACATTTGGATTATAATCAGTAATATCAGCAACAACTATGTCTGATTCAATCAGATTCATAATTATTTCCGATGAAATACCGCCTCTAAATGCCTGAGACCTAGAAACCACAATGTTTCCAACTTCTTCGATAAGTGGTTTCAAGAATTTATCGTAATGAGTGGTCCAATAAGCTTCGCTGTGGTTGTCGGTTTTACTGAACGGCATTATTATAAAACAATATTTTTCAGGATCGTCACTCATGGTTTCAGTGTTTTAAGAAGATTATAAAAAACATTCTAGTTCATCTCCGTTTAATAATAAAATTGAGGTTTTTACATTGTACGAGCCATAAAACGTTTTCAACCCCCCGCTCCTGAGCTTTTTCGCTCACATAGAAGCTGTGGCCTCCGTTTTTGGTGCACGTGCACCAAAAACCCTGCCCTCTCTGGTGCCCGGGCACCAGAGCATGACGTCTGACCTAGGGCGGGTTGATGGGGTTGAAAACGGCGTGTTCTCCCTGAATGACTCCATATCGCGTATTCATTGGTCTTAGAACCAATGTTATAGAGGCTTTGATGGAATAATCAAAGGAAATAATTTGATCAATCAAGGCTGATGTTTTATTTATTTCAATTAGAATATATAATAAAATGTTAGATGAGGCTATTCAACAAGCAATTCTTACCTATTATTACAAATTATGGTTCGAAAAGCCATTTAGAAGGATTGGAAAAATCTCTGATGTAAACGA
>CAYTVK010000069.1:0-5951 GCA_964441725.1 uncultured Candidatus Bathyarchaeia archaeon
ACTGATAATCCCCTGTACAGTTATGCATCTCAGGGAGCCTGTGCTCACTGCAGAAGTATCCCCCGCAGTATTTGCATCTAAAAGGCATGTATTCTTCTTTGCCACAGTAGTCGCATTGAACCATCTATTTTATCGGTCAGAGTAATGTGGGGTGAGTTATATATGATACGGGAAAATCACCAACCTAGGGCATATGGCTCTCCTGTTCTAGGTGAGGCTCCACCGCTCATCAAACCAGACACTGGATCATACCTGATAGCAAGACATCTTCCGTGACTCCAAGGCTTACTATAGACTACCTTATGACCCATCTTGCTCAGTCCCTCAGCGACCTCAACAGGTATTCTGGGTTCAAGACTCACCTCCCCCGGTCTGACCGTGTGGGGCCAGAAGCTAGCCGGGAAATGGCTCGTATGTGCAGTGGGTGCATCGAGGGCTTCTTGGATATTCATGCCAAAATCAATGTAGTTTAAGAAGAACTGGAGTGTCCACTGATCCTGTTTATCGCCTCCGGGTGTCCCGAAAACCATGTATGATCTATTTTTATCGGTGACCAGACTCGGCGTAAGCGTAGTACTTGGCCTCTTCCCTGGTTTAAGACACTCAACGTGGTTAGGGTCCAAATACATGAACTGTGCCCTCGTACCCATAGGGAACCCTAAACCCGGAACCAATGGGCTTGTCCTGAGCCATCCACCGCTTGGGGTCGCTGATAACATGTTTCCATAGCGGTCAACTGCTTCAAGGTGCACCGTGTCTCCTTCAAACCAAGGCTTCTCACCTGATTCCTCCAGCATCTTGGGCTCCACACCGCCGGGCCTGTGCAGAACACATGCCACATTGGGATCGATCAATGCTCTGCGTTCCTTGGCATATTCCGTGCTTAGCAGCCATTCCAGTGGAACGTCTTCAAACTCCGGATCAGCGTAATACTGTTCACGGTCAGCGAATGCGAGTTTAGCCACCTCCATCAATGTATGGATATAATTAACCGAGTTATGGCCCATAGACTGTAAATCATAGCCTTCCAGCAGTCTTAACTGCTGTAGAAAGACAGGCCCCTGAGTCCATGTATCACATTTATGCACGGTTAATCCATGGTAATCGACTGAGACAGAGTCCTCAAAGCTCGCGCTGTATCTGCTCATGTCGTCAAGGGTCATGAGGCCATAGTTTTCCTTCCCGTAGACATCTCTGCACTTGAAACTATGCATGAATTCTACCATCTGCTCTGCGATTGGTCCATCGTAGTAGTATTTTCTGACGGCGTCAAACCCAGATGATCTGTTTCCAGCTTTCTCATATTCTTCAACTATCTTTTTGAAGGTTCTCGCCCAGTCATGGTTTCGTTGAGGCTCCCCCACCACCGGGGCTCTTCCTTCTGGGAGATAAATGGAGGAAGTTGAGCTCCATTCCGCTATAAACCTCATCTGAAGCCTTTCCAAGAACATGGCTAACGTGGGATACATGGGAAAACCATCTGTGGCGATCCTAATGGCAGGCTCCAATATACGAGGTAAATTCATTGTTCCATATTCCTGCAACGTCATCATCCATGCATCAAATGCACCCGGCACACACGCGGGGGTGAAACCGTCTTCAGGAATCATTGGATAACCCTGCTCTTTGAACCACTCAATATTAGCTGCTTCAGGAGCAGGCCCTTGCCCATTCACCGCAACTACTTTCTCCTCATCTTCCAAATAAAGCAAAATAGGCGCCTCACCGGCTGCGCCGACGAGATGGGGTTTTAGAAGCGTCATACAGAACCACATTGTCGCTCCAGCGTCAACGACGTTTCCACCTTCTCTCAATATCTGCAGTCCCTCAACGCTTGCAAGATAATGGGTGCTTGCCACCATCCCATGGGTGCCCATGATCACTGGACGAGTAGTAAAAACCATGGAGTATTATCGATGGAGGAGATATTTAGCAACTGTTAACGATCACAGTTGAGGGCCTGAGCCTCTGCTGTAGGATTATTACCCTTTTTATATATATCCCCGGATCAACCGGACTGAATTCTATGGCACGCATTATTGCTTGGGGTTTGTCCGTTTATCATCTTCGATTAACTGATATGCAAGTCGAGATAATCCTTGTATATGAAAATCAGGGCCGTGCTCCTCGACTTCGGGGGAACCCTTGCAGGTGGAGGGCTGGATTGGGACCCATACCATGAGACCATCAGAAACTATCTGCTAAGTCTCGGGTATGATGTGGAGATGAGTGATTTGAAGAAGGCTCTCCGCGGAGCCCTATCTGACCTTGAGAAGGTGAGGTCTTGTGGTAAGGAGATGTGCTTTGAGGAGGTCTATTCTATTTTCCTTAACAATCTGGGAATCATGCCTGATGATCCTATTCTTGAGTGGCTTCATGAGAACTTCAAGGTTCACTACAAGACCAGTTTTTATCCATGCATAGAAGATGTGCTGAAGAAACTCTCATCAAAATACAAGGTAGCCATGGTCAGTAACACCATGAGCGACCAGCCGAAGCTGCTTCTACGGGACGCTGATCTCGACAAATATTTTGATCTTTTGGTATGTAGCAGAGACCTAGCGGTTAGGAAGCCTAACCCTGAGATATTCAGGATCGTGCTGAGAGAACTCGGAGTGCCATCATCTGAGGCAGTCCATGTGGGTGACAGCGTTGAAGCTGACATGCTTGGTGCTCAGGAATCAGGGTTAACAGGGATATGGATTAAGTCACCCAATCAGGAACCGTGGAGTGGATATGCGATTAGCAGCATCTGTGAGCTACTGGGGTTTCTTGAGGAGATCAGTGATTGATCCCATCAGGAATTCATCTGAGATATTATTATATAGAGTTTGAATTAATTTGAAAATGACTCACATTGATAGACCCACTGTCATTCTACTCGACTCAATCACCGATGACATATCTACCAGATGAACCAGAAATCAGAATCTTACTGGAGGACATACCAGATACTGTCCCCGAGATAGTAAAAATAGTTCAAAATACACTGCTTCACATATTCTGGACGGAAAGATATGGGGAAAAGGTCTCGGAGAAGAGATCAAAGGAGGTTAACATCAGATCAGCGGCTGATATGCTGAGACGTGCATATGAGATCAGCCCAGAAAAACTCTTAGTGAAACGAAAATTATCAGATAAGGTGATTGGAAACTGCAGGGATTTTACAGTTCTATCAGTAGCACTCATGAGGCGCATGGGCATACCAGCGAGGGCTCGCTGCGGCTTCGGTGCATACTTCAGTGAACCCAATATGAAGATACAATACATAGATCACTGGGTCGTCGAGTACTGGAATAAAAATCGCTGGTGTATGGTAGACTCTCAAATCGACGAGTTCCAATCAGAGGCGCTGAAGATCGATTTTGATACATTGAACATGCCCCATAATAGATTCATTACAGGTGGAGCTGCATGGGCAATGTGCAGAAAAGAGGGAGCAGATCCAGATACCTTTGGAATATTCGAGATGAGTGGCCTAGGGTTCATCATGGGTGACATGATTAGAGACCTTGCTGCTTTGTATAAGGTTCCTCTTCTTCCATGGGACTGCTGGGGATTGATGCTTGAGAACTGGAAAAGCGAGTTGAAGCTTCTCGATGCTGTCTCTGAGGTTACTCAACCGAGTACAGAACGATATAATGAGATAGCTCGACTCAATAGGCACCCCAAGTTGATGATACCGGATACCATTGTGAGCTGGATGGGCGGAACCGAGCCAGCTCAAATTAAATTAGAAGACGTAACAGAGAAACTAGAAAAAGACTAGAGGAAAATAGAATTTACTTATTGAAAGGTAAAGTAGCTCTCGTGGCGGTCCATTTCTCGCCTTTTCTAGCATCCAAAACCATTCTACCATCTCTTAGATGCACCGCATCCACTGGCTGAGACCTAGTGGCTATCGCCCATAGAACCTGCCGACCATCATGGATATCTATGTCATCGTCAACGCACACGATTAACCTACAGTTACCCAACTCACTGTAATCCAGCAGATTCTCTACGCTTTTCATCGCTGGGTCTAGCGTGATGATACAAAGATTAGAGTTACCCGATGCTAGGAAAGAGGCGTCCAGTACATTTTGTATCTGTTTAATTTGATCTAACTGAGCCACGTCAATCGATTTAATCACTGGACCAGTGGCATCTAGGATCATCTTGGACGATAATCCGGCTTGTACACTTGATGGGTCAAGCCACTGACTATACACATTACCGATAATATTAACGCCAGAACCAGACTGGAAGTTGCAGCGAGATGCCAACACCTCCAGAAGCTCATCGGTATCAGAGAGATCAGTACCCGCAGGAAAAACACATACGAGCTTAACATAGTGATCAAGCCCCAATAATAATAGACTCATCTGCTGAGCCAAACCGGGACTACCACTTACAGCGTCTTTCATAGTCATAAAGCAGGCGAAATGCGTTCCCCATACTGGCCAAATTATATCATCCAATGCTGGGGTGTGAATATAATCAATCATGGCGCGCGAAATTCTAGCCTGCTTCGGTAAACCACTCAGTAGCAGATGTTCTGCTGAGTTACTGGGAGCCACTGCCATGAAGATTGCGTCTCTTCTCCTGGTGATGGCGTTGACCTTGAAGAGGTTTCGAGTCGATCTCCCGCTGATGTATCCTGTGTATTCTGTGAATGGACCCTCATCTTCTTCCTCGAGCATCACCTGCCCCTCTAGGACGATCTCGGCGCTGGAAGGAACAGGAAGATCAACGGTATCGCATTTCACGAGCTCCATGGGTTCACCCATCAATGCGCCTGCTTTATGATACTCGTTAGTTATTTTCGCAGCGGCAGCTAGATACAGTGCAGGATGCGCACCGATAATAACAGCGGAATCCAGTGGCTCTCCAGCGGCCTTAGCCTTCTCGACGTACTGCCACATATGCCCACGACTGTGGAAACTAACTCCAAACCGGTCCTTGCCTTGAAGATGCATGCGAACAAAGCTGAGATTCACCTCATCCGGGACATCCGGGTTTCTAGCCAAGAACAGTCCAGCGGTTACGTAGCGGCCTCCATCCTGTTCATAGAATTTAGGTATGGGCAACGTGTTAAGGTCCACTTTTGAGCCACTGAGTCTCAAGTCCTTCACTGGACCAGAGTCAACGATGATAGGCTTCTTATCTTCTCCGAACCGTTTATTCCATTTATCATAGAACCCTAATCTGCTTCCTAGATTATCTGAGGTCTCATCAACGGCGATATTGATCCTCTCAATGGTTCCCATGAGATTCACAGCTATCGGGATAGATGATCCTTGGACATTCTCAAAGAGGAGAGCTGGATTATTACGAAGCCTCTCCATCTCAGTAACGTGAGAAGTAACATCATACTTCCAGCTGATAGGCTCATCAATGATACGAAGCTGATCAGGTACCTTTGTCTTTAATTGATTCAAGTAGGTTCGCAGATCTTTCATGGAGATGGTTTGACGTATACCGATAAAAAATTTGGTTAAAAAAGGATTGTAAAGATTACTTGACCACGTTTTTTATAGCTCGTACTATCTTGTCAGTGTCTGGGAGTATGTGTTTCTCAAGCGTCTTGTTGAATGGTAGAGGCACATTAGGGTTAGCAACGCGAGCTACAGGAGCCTTGAGATGCTGGTACCCCTTCTCGGCTACTACAGCCACTACCTCTGCGGAGAACCCGCACCGCTCATAATCCTCGTCAACGACGACAAGTCTACCTGTTTTGGCGACGCTGCGTAGAATAGACTCCTCGTCCAGTGGAACCAGTGTTCTCGGGTCAATCACCTCGACGCTGATTTTGCCCTTCAACTCGTCTGCTGCCTTGATGGCTTCATTGACCATTTTTCCCACTGCTATAACTGTTACATCTGAGCCTTCTCTGAGTATGTTAGCCACCCCAAATGGTATACTGTAGGATTCCTCGGGTACATCACCCTCCATGTTTGTGAGTAAGGCAT
>CAYTVK010000069.1:5961-9222 GCA_964441725.1 uncultured Candidatus Bathyarchaeia archaeon
TTCAAAGAATACCACTGGGTTTGGATCATTGATCGCTGTCGTCAGTAGCCCCTTGGCGTCGTAAGGATTACTCGGGACAACTATCTTCATCCCCGGCATGTGAGCGTACAGACCGTACAGGCACTCACTGTGAGTGGCTGCTCCACCCCCTCGTGCACCATAGATCGCTCTTAGCACCATTGGTACATTCACGTTTCCTCCAGTCATGTACGTGGTCTTGGCCATCTGGTTCAATATCTGATCCATCGCGACGAGCCCAAAGTCAATGAGCATCAACTCAACGATAGGCTTTGAGCCAGCGATTGCTGCTCCTACGCCTGCTCCGATAAACGCCGTCTCGGTGATGGGGGCATCTCTGACCCGTTCCTTACCGAACTCTTCTTTCAGCCCCTTTGTGGCTGGTCTCCATGGCGCAGCAACGTTTTCTCCAAAAAGTATTACGTCAGGGTCTTCTCTTAGGGCGTCTCTCTGGGCTTCACATATGGCTTCAGCGTATGTTATTACTCGTGCCATTTACGCAGCCTCCACGAATACATCCTTGTACGCATCCAATAACTCGGGTTCCGGGATTCACATGTCGAAGTGTATAGCAGATTCAACCTTTTTGGCTTCCTGATCCCGTATCTCGGTATCTAGTTTCTCTGTGAGCACTCCATCTTTCATGAGTTTCTCCCTGTAGCATTTGATTGGGCAGTATTGGCTATCCTCATCTGCGTCCAATCTGTGAATCTTGAACTCAAGTAGAGTTGCGCCATCTCCGTCTCTGGCTCTCTTAACGGCTTCGCCCACGATCTCGTATATTTTTTCAACTTCCCACCCGTTATGGCTGCTTCCCACTAATCCATATGCAGGTGCCCTCAGACTGATATCGGTAATACTCAACTGAGGATAATCGATCTTGTGACCCAGCATGGTCTGCTCCTCAGGGCTACTGTTTTCACACACAAACACTATTGGTAGCTTCCAGCACGCGGCGAGATTCATAGTCTCCTGCACGCCTCCCTGATTACTGGCACCTTCTCCAAAGTAGCTTACAGCGATATTATCTGTGCCTTTGAGTTGATTTGACAAAGCATAGCCAGCAGTCATGGGTACGCTCCCGCCTACGATTCCGTTAGCTCCTAGCACCCCTACTTCTGAGTCGAAGATATGGTATGCTCCTCCTTTGCCCTTGTTTGAGCCAGTTGATTTTCCGGCTATCTCAGCCATCATCTTGTTGATGTCTGCGCCTTTCGCGATAAGATGCCCCAGAGGTCTGTGGGTGCTTCCAATCTGATCCTCTTTTCTTAGATGCGCGCTTACAGCAGCCGCAACAGCCTCCCCACCCGTGTAGAAGCTGACGTGTCCAACCTTTCCCTCGTTTATAAGGACTCGTACACCGTTCTCAAAGGTACGGATGGCAACCATTGAGCGATAAAGCTCCAATTTCTTAGAATCTGATAATTCTTGCATAGGCTATGAGGGTATCCACAGGGCTATGAGTTTAACTACTCAAAGAATACCGTAGACTTTAAGCAGATGATGTATGACCGCGATTGCCACACCTACAAACAAGGCGGGGTGTGTTGACCTGGCGTGGTATCGTAACTTACCTGCTTCAGGTATATACAGCAATATCACGCCAGCGGATACCATGATCATGTAGAAACCGGTTCCAAACCAAGTCAACACGTCATTGCTGAACATGATTGAATACTGTGAGAATACATGAATCGCCGTCGGTACTAGCGAGATCAACCCTATGTAGCAGTGGAGTTTAACGCGTTTCTCAGTCTGTGATGGATTGAAAACGTTCCATAAATAAAATAATGAAGTTATTGAGATTCCAATGAGACTCAGCCATCCAAAGAGATACTTGATCATGGCGAGTTATTCCTTTTCATCTGGTGCGAATTGACCGTATCCCCAGTTTGTCTCGTCCTGAACTGCTGTCTTTATCATATTTCTCACGGCGTTTATTGTAAAGGGAAAAACGATTCCAAGACTGATAATAGTAGGGGTAATATTCCATAATGAGTGAAGAACAGCAGCCACCAATGTACCGGGAATCAAGTCTTCTCTATCAATTGACCCCTTCATCGCCTTTGCTAGGCCAAGTGAACGCCCAGCTATACTGCTCCAGAGAATATGCATGACACCCGTGAAAGACCTGACGAGGATTGCGAATAACGCAGGGTAACTGCCTGTAAAAACCATCTGCGTGATATACCAAAAGTTCTCCAAGCCAGCGAAACCAGCACCAGCCGCCGCCCCATAAACCATACCATCAAGATGATCGTTAAACTCGTTCTTGAGCCGAGAATTACGGGCTAGCCAGTAAACCCCAGCGATCTTAATTGGCTCCTCAATAAATCCGGCGCCACCTGCGCCTAGGAATCTGGCGGTTATTATCGCGTTAAATATGCCAGCTATGATTCCACTGAAAGCTCCCCATCCAAAACAGTAGGCTATCAATGCTATTGGCTCTGGCTCATATTTGTCACTTCTAATAAAATAAGCTAGGAAAATGAGTGGCACAGCGTATCCGGCTAATGTGAACCCAATGTAGGTCAACCACTCTCCTCCGTAGCTGATTCCAAATCCTGCCAACAGCAAAATAATGGCCAACAGGAGATACCTTACTACCGACTTCTGTGTTCTATTGAGAAATACACTGGAGCTAGGAGGAATAGTCATAGGACTGGTATGGAAAAGTGAGTGAATTGCCTCATTAACCATCTCTGTTGTTGTCGGTATGTAATCAGGAATATCTTTGATGTTTTTACTCTTCATCCATTCAACCAAATCATATCCGCAATTTGGGCATAATTCATCATTCTCGTTAATGGGTGCTCCACATTTTGGACAGTATAGTTGCTTTGACAATATGGATAATACAAGATTTACAGGGTTATAGAATTATCCAATATTGGAGTAGATAAATTGTTTACACAATCTAAGCAACAGTGCACGAGACCCCTTTTAAAATACATATAGTAAATAGAATATTGATCAAACTCATTTTTCAAACGTTTTTAACGCATCTAGTTCGTATCTCTTAGTAATAACTGGAAAAAGGTTCAAAAAACGGATTTTCAGGCTTTATGAATCTTAATGTTCCGTCGCTACATAGGTTGAGTGATTAATTTGGCAGAGCAAATAAACGGAGCAATAAAATCGCTTGTACTACTGAGAACAGACCCAAAAATAGAGAAAAACCTCATTGCAGAGCTAAATACATACGAAGGGGTGCAGGAGTCACACATGATCTATGGACCATAC
>CAYTVK010000070.1:0-9158 GCA_964441725.1 uncultured Candidatus Bathyarchaeia archaeon
GAGTTTCTGTTACACAGTAGAGAGCTGAATCACCGAGCTCAGGATATTCCTTGCTCAGGTTTTTCCCGCCGAAGATTTTGTGGTCGAGGAGCTTCTTGTTGATCTCATTGACGTCTTTGTTGAATTTGACCGGGAACTCCTTGAAGAAGTCGGAATAAGGAACATTGGCGCCTTCTATCTCAGCGATAATACCCGCCGCGTAATGACTCTTCTCCAATATGGTCTCCCCAAGCTCCTTCATCCCCTGCGGACCCATGAGGCTCATATAGACAGCGGCAGTTATCCCCCAGAGCACCGTGGTGGTGCCCACCCAATCCTTTGCGTTCTCACGCGCCATGTAGCTGGTCCTATCATAGAGAGCTTGACCGAACCCATACTCGCCTTCAACAGTTGTGGGTGTGACGCTGATAAGCCTCAGAGGGTACTCTGCGACATATCTCTCCTCATCTCTTGATGCGATGAAGCCACAGCTTCCACCGCCAGCGTACATGCTTACTCCCAGTGACTGGGCTTCACCGCAGGCGATATCAACCCCATACTCTGTCGGTGAAGCAATCACTCCGAGACTGATGGGGTCAACTCCCACCACTGATTCACCACCAACCTCATGAACCAGATCAGATATCTTGGCTCCCTCAGCCTCAATCACCCCCAAGTAGTTGGGGTTCTCAAAGTAGACTCCCGCTGCTCTCTCACTGAGCTTAGACTCAAGGTCACCGAGATCAACCATCCCCGTCTCGCTGTCAATATTCACGAGAGTAATCTTGATCCCGCCGCTGGGGTCCACTGAGCCACAGAAGTTCTTGATAATACTCAACCTATCTGGGCTCACATTTCTCGGCATAAGCACCTCATCTCTGCCAGTGAGCCTAGAAGCCATCCTCACGCTGTTCCCAGCAGCAGCCCCCCCGTCATAGGTGGGTAACCCTGAGACCTCCATTCCAAGAAGCTCACAGATGAGACTCTGAAACTCAAAATCCGCCTGATATCGACCCAAGTCACTGTAGACTCCACCAGCGTAAGCCGTGAGGAACTCGCTCCTGCTCTGTATCTCCTCACATACCTTGGGCACATAATGTTTCCAGCAACCAGCCCCGAGGAAGCTAATGTATTCCTCAGTGTCCTTATCCTTGGAAAATATCCCGGCGACGTGGCGTTTGAGCTCCATCTCGTTCAAGATCGGCTCAGGTAACTCCATTCTACGCTTCAACAAAAGCCTCTCTGGGATCATCTCGGCGTACAATTCATCTGCGCTCTCTGCTCCAACGTAATCCAGCATCTTTTTTTTGATGCGTGGCACCGAGTTCGGAATATAAGGATGAACAAAATCCTCTCCCATCTAAATCAACAGAAATAGTGACACCCACGGGACATATCACCTTTCCCTATTCATCTTATACAGCGGGTTCTTTCCACCATATCCCGTATGAATAATGTTTAATCCTTGACTGCAGGTTTTTCTTAGGTAATAGGTGTCATTTTTGGAGGAACCAGAGAAGAAGAGACTGATCCCTCAGAACGTCCTAGTGCTGACCCTCAGCAGGGTAATCTGGAGCATGAGTGACACCAACATTGACACCTTTATCAGTATCTACATGCAGGCAATCGGCGCCACGGTACCAGTAATCGGACTTATCAACGCCATAGGGAGCTTCGGTTCAATGCTCCTATACCCTGTAGGCGGATATATTGCGGATAAATCGGGCAGGGTGCGGCTGGTTGTGTTTTCCACCATCATCTACACTTCTAGTTTCCTCGTCTTTCTCTGGGCTCCCAGCTGGGAGTGGGCTGCCTTAGCAATGATATACCAAAGCATGAGCCTCTTCTACGTCCCAGCCATGAACGCGATAATGGCTGACAGCATACCCGTAGGGGAACGAGGCAGACTATATGGGTTCAACTTCGCTTTACCCAACCTCGTTAGGATTATAAGCCCCTACGTCGGTGGCCTGTTCATCGCGCGGTTTGAGTTAATACCCGCCATGCGCATCGGCTTCATGGTCAACTTCGCAGTCGGTATAATTGTAACCGCTCTACGTTTCTTCTATCTCAAGGAGACCATTACAGATATCCGGGAGATTAAATGGAACATACTCAAGCTGTTCAGTCAAGCCTACAAGAACACAGACGAATCACTGAGATGGGTCTGGAACAACCTCAGAAGCTACTCAGCGGTTAGCATGCTCCTCAGCTTCCTCGGCAGCATGATACTGCCATACTGGGTCTTCTACGCAATAGACGAATTAGACGTACAGCCCTATCACTGGGGCATCATACTTCTTTGGAGCGGCGTAGCCAGAGCCGTCTTAGGGATCTTCATCGGCGAGATAGTCGATCACTATGGGGCGAGGAAATGTATGCTCCTCGGGCTGAGTCTTGGCATACTCAGCATGTATGGCTTCACCTTGGCTGAAGGATTCTGGTTCGCATTACCGATGTACTCCTTGATCACCCTGAGCAGCGTATTCATCTGGATATCATCCCAAGTCTACCTAGCGGACAGTATCCCTCGCGAGATAAGAGGCAGGATCATGGCTGGACTGGGTAGCGGAATGAGCCTCGGAGTCTCCGGAGTGGGATTCGCGAGCGGCTTCCTCATATTTCTGCCAAAGACCATCGGCAGCCTCGTTGGAGGATACATCTACGCCTTTAACCACAACCTACCATGGATTATACAGACGCTTCTTCTCTCACTTGGGCTAGTCTACACCTATCTCCAGATATATAACCCGGCGAACCCCTACGAGTAGTAACAATTTGTGACCACAGGTTATGACTATGAGTAGTGAGTCGGCTTTAAAAAGAAAAAACTAGTCTCCACTACTGATGAATATGGAGTATAGTGAAATACCCACAACAAGAATCGCTGGCTCAGGCAAGATCAACGTACCGGGTTACGGAGCCTTCAAGATATCTGGCTCAGGCAGAATCAGCCCCGAGGAAATTTCCACAAGCGGAAGCAGCGTGATCCCCGGCGGCCTCAAGATAGGCAACTATAGAACAAGTGGCTCATCACGTGTTCAGGGAGATATTAACGCTGAGAACGTAAAGTTCAGCGGATCAGCACAGATTGAAGGATCGTTAACATGTGAGGAGTTAAAAAGCTCGGGTTCCCTGCGTGTTGAGAGAGACCTGTCGCTGAAATATGGTAAAACCTCTGGTTCAGCAAAGATCGATGGCAAGGGCTCTGTTGAGCACGAGCTTGAGTCCAGTGGCTCAATCAGCTTCGGAGACGACCTTAGCTCTGAAGACAAGATACTTTTCTCAGGGGTCATGAGGGTCGAAGGCAAAGTCGTTTCCAATTCCTTTGAGGCGCGGCTCAGCCGTGATGAGAGTTACATCAGAGATGGTATCGAGGCGGGTTACATCAACGTTCAGAGAAGCCACGAAGACTGGAGAAACATGGGCAGCCTACTTACCGGCGATATCAAGGGAGATGAAATACTGTTGGAAAACGTCGAATGTGAAAACGTCAATGGCAAAAAAGTCACCATACTCAGAGGATGCCACATAAAGGGCAAAGTGGAGTACAGTGACAAGCTGGAAGTAGATCCAGCCTCAAAGCTGGATAACGAGCCCGAGAAAACCGGGTAATCACAGCATCTTTTTCTCAAATAGATGGTCCGGAATCTGGACAACGGATCTTAAAACCATATTCGGTCTAGCCGCTGTCAGCTGCTGGATACTCTGGGTGCCAGTTAAGACTCCAACAGTGTAGACTCTAGCGTTCAATCCTTCCTCTATTCCCTTGACTGTGTCATCCACCTTCATCACTGTTGAAGGATCAGATACCCCGTATTTCTTCATGGAGTGAAGTATCATCGCTGGATCTGGTCTGCTTGCGCCCACCTGTTCGCTGCAAACCCAGCCATCGATCAGTTCCTTTCTGAGCCACCCAAGATTCTCTATCATGGGTTCGGCTATCTCCGGTGGGAAACCCGTGGAAGCAACTACGCGAACATTATAACTTCTCAGAAACCTGAATGTATCAGAGGCTCCCTCTACTTCCTTGACCCTTCCAGTGTTCTCGCTGAGGATGCCGATGAACTCGCTGTATATCTCCTCGGCTTTTTCTCCTCCAAGCTCCTTGATGACAGTCCACTTATCCCTGCCACGTTGAGCGTTCAATACCTCCATGGGAACCTCAACCCCGTGGCTTCTGAGGGCGTCATCATAGCTCTTCAACACAAGAGGCAAGCCGTCAACCCTGTCATCCACCGTCGTCCCAGCCATATCAAAAACAGTGAGCCTTAGCCTACTCATTTGTTACACCTTTTCCATGATCTCTTCGAGACTCTTCCTTTTAGTGTTCTCGCTGAAGATCCCCTTATCAGGGTAACCTATTGGGCTCACAGCCACGACGTATTCGTCATCCGGTAAACCAAGGGCTTCTTTTACCTTCTCGTTGCTAAAGTCACCTATCCAGCATGTTCCCAAGCCCTCGGCCCTTGCAGCAAGTATAAGGTGAGTGAAAGCGATGCTCACATCCATCATGAAGGTCATGTCACCCATGTATCCCCCGCGGTTGTAGGGAAACTTCCAGCCTACGGCTACTATCACTGTCGGCGCCTGAGCGATCCACTTCTGCCCACCACAACCCTCAGCCACTTTCTGCTTTTTCTCCTCCGACTCAACCACGTAAAACTTCCAGAACTGCCTGTTATGCCCACTTGGAGCAATCCTAGCTGCTTCCAGTACTCTCATCAGCGCATCCTCTGGAATAGATGCCTCCTTGTAGCTCCGAATGCTTCTACGGGTCTTGATTACATTATAGAACTCCATTTCAATATACTCGGCGCTGGCTGGATAAAAGGAATCCCAGCTACTAACGTGTAGCGAAGTACTCACTGTACTTCTTCGTTATCACGTCGCCATCAGGGGTCATAACCCCCACCACGAGGCACATAGTATCATGCCGAGGACCTTCCACATAGAATCTCACGGTCTTTGATTCACCGAATCCAAGATCAAGCTGGTCTCCAATGTTCTCGGCGTATAACTGGCCATTGTCAAGCTCTATGCCAACCCACGCCCTGTAACCTGTGCCATTAACAGGGCTCACATTTGTGTAGGTAACTGTCACATCCACCATTGTGTTCTCGCGCGTCGCTTTCCATGTATGCGTCAGGAATGGGATCTCATCAACTGGGTCTACTGTGACAGGCTTGTACGCGTGTTCGATGGGTATCTTACCGATCTCCCAGCCCACCGCTGTGGTCTCCACGTAGTAGTAGGTGTGATTATCTATATCCCAGTGAGCCCCAGACGCGTTAACATCCACCCCCACCGCCATATGCCCAGGGAGCGTGAGAAGCGCGACACTGATATCCATCTCCTCCAGCAGGTGGGCGAGCAGGATACTTGTATCCTCGCAGTCGCCGCCATCATCAACGAGGGTCTCTACAGGGAACTTGGGGTACTCATCAAAGCCCGTGGTCTCGTCTGTGATGTAGTGAAGGCTCTGGACAAAGGATATGACCACGCCAAACTCATCATCTTTTGTCATGTTGTTGAGTGCAGCTATCTTGTCAAACTCCTTCACCAGTACCCCGAGGTACTCGTCATCGTAAGGCTGCAGGATATAGCCTCTGTAATCTGAGGTTTGATACCGCTCCTTGCTGCTGTAATAATCATACATGAGCTGCGGCACCACAACGCTCATCGCGTAGGTTTCCCCCGCGTAGCTCCACGTAAAGTTCCGCGTAATCACGGGAAATGTTTGATTAGAAAAATCGAGTCCCCCAAGGCTCGTCTGATACTCCTCCAAGAGGGACTCATACATAGCCGATAACGTCTCAAGTTGCTCCGTTAAAGCCCGCTGCTCATCGGATAGGCTCTCCTTCTCTGCATGAAGCTCAGCGTACACCGTCTGCAGCGTCTCAAGCTGCTGCTCCAAGTCAGCCTTATCCGTACTCATAGTGTTATAGTTCGCATCAAGTGTATCGTATTCGTCTTCAAGGTTCTGCAGGCGATCCTTGAGATCCGTTAAAATTGGGTGAGTCACCAGTAAGTTACCGAAGTAACCCGCCGTAGAGCCAATGATTATGCCGATGAGAAGCGTGGCCGTTATTTTCGGGTTCAAACTAAAGGTTTCATTGATTCACATGATATAAGAACTATGAAAATCACATACCGACGCCGTGGGTACGATACCTTTTCTCCCACTCCTGTCTCATCACGATGTTTCTAGGATCAGTAAGGCGATCACTGCACATGATCCCGTCGAGGTGGTCTATCTCATGCTGCAGAAGCTCACTCATGTCATCGTTAAAGGTCTCGTTGTGGAATTCCTGAGACTCATCAGTGTACTTTACCTTGATGCTCTTGTTTCTGGTTATCTTTACGAAGAACTTTGCCTCCATGCTGAAGCAGCTGTCCCACACCTCAAAAGTCTCCGGGCTCCGCCAGACGATCTCGGGATTGATTAAGTAACCTGTAAACTTAGGTGTCTGGATGTACACCAATCGTTTATTATACCCGATCTGGGGCGCCGCAAGACCCCTGCCCATCTTATAGACTCGCTGATGCTCAGTCAAGGTATCCTTCAGATCTGTAAGAATCTGCGGGAGTTTCCTATCAAACACCACTGGCTCAGATATTTCCCTCAGCCTCGGGTCTCCAAGCAGAACCGTGTCACGAATAACCATGAACACTCTTAGGGCTGGCGGCTCTAAACGTTATCGCTAGTGTTTGAGGAGATATATGCCCGTTCTGAGGGTGGCTATCATTGCTGAAAACCCCGCTATTGCTGTCATGGAGACAGTTGCAAATTGAAGCTGAGTCGTCCACGGATTCGCTGTTCCAATAATCCACCTATACTCCTTGAACAGATAGGCGAGAGCTTTCTCCGATCCATACGCTAGACAGGCGATAACAATCAGTATAAACGTCACACCCCAGAGCTGTTTCAATCCCCTTGGCAGTCCCAAAGTAACGGATTTGTCACTTGCTGGCTCTGTGAATATTATCTCCTCGCTTGATTCATCCGTTTTTTTCTTGAATCGCCCCAGTAAACCCGCAAATATGCTCTTGGGGTTCTCCTGTTCATCGATAAAATCATCTGAGATAACTAGTTCAGGCTTTTTATCTTTGATTGTGGGGGCTGATTCAGACGTAGTGGCGTCATCTTTCAGTACCTTCATGTTGGTGAATACTATGAATAGGGCTGCCCAGAGTGGTATTAACCCTGCAATGACCAACACCCAGTTCAATCTAATCCTCCTAAAATCAGTAATTCTGCTTTAAACCAACTATGGAACAATAATCAGTAAGACCCGTAACTATAGGCAGCTCGGTAAGATATGGCCCTGAGGCATAGAGTACTCTATGTAGTTTTCCTGAATATGGTTTAGATCCTCTTGGGTGTTGTTTAGGGGTAGTTTGATGATGAAACGTGACCCTGCGCCTAGGTGGGACTGCACCACTATCTCTCCTCCATGGGCTTCGATTATCCGTTTACACACTGTCAACCCTAATCCGGTTCCCTTAGCCTTTGTGGTGAACAATGGGTCAAATATCCTCTCAAGGTACTTCTGAGGTATTCCGCCTCCTGTGTCGATTACGCTCACGTAAACCTGATCATCTACTCTGTGTCCCCTGATAACCAGCTCTCCTCCCTTCTCCATGGATTGAACCGCGTTTGTTATCAAGTTGGTGAAGACTCTTTGAAGCTTCACCCTATCTGCCTGAATCTCTGGGAACTCATCTTCAAAGATTACTCTTTCCTCGATGTTTTCCTGTGGTGGAATGGTCTCAAGGACCTCGTAGATTAGCTCCTCTAAATCTATTTTTTCGATTACAAGACTTACTCCTTTAGTTAGTCCTTGGAGGTCCGAGACTATCTTGTTCATATAAGTTGCCTGATCCTTAATCCTTACAGTGAGCCTCTGTAGGTCCTCCAACTCGGACTCATCTTCCTCTTTCTTGAGTCTGTTAATCCTCTTCTGTATCAGGTCCGTTAACATGAATACCACCTGCAGAGGATTCCTAAGATCATGACCCACCATAGTGGCTGTAGCGCCAATTGATACCATTCTCTCTGTTTCCTTGATCCTGTTCTGGTATTCTCTAATGGTCCTGAGCATCTTCTCAATGTTTTGAGATAGGCTTGAGATCTCATCGTTTCCAGGCTCCTCCACCGAGACCTCGTTTATTGTTGATGGGTCTATTTCAGCAACATCCTTGCTGAGCTTGGATAGTCTCATAATCACAAGTCTGTTCATGGCGAGTAAGACCAGCATCCCGATAGAAATCCCGATTAGGACAAAGGATAACACGAAGTAGTTGAGCACCCGAATACCTTCTTGATATATTAACCGAGGGGATTCGACTTTCAGTAGAACCGCTGGGTTACCGTAAACATCGTTGAGCATTGAGTACCCTATCATTGTATCCGAGTTATTCTTCTGAATGACTATCGGAGAATCCTCTGTTATCCCTGAAATTATGTTACCATATTTACTCAGGTCGACAGAGTCTAGCAGAGGAATAATACTGAATGATAAGAAATTGGTCTCTTTCAATGTCTCGGTTTCTCTGGTGTTTAACTCTCTGCCCATTATGATTGATCCAATGATCTTGTCCTTACCTGCGCTTATAGGCTGGGACGACATCATCCATAACCCATCTGGCGTTTTCAGTATCCCCGATAACTTACTCATAGGGTCCTGATGAGTTACAAGGATTCTATTCATTTCAAAGAAATTAACCAAATCATCAGAGACATTCATCTCAACTTGGCCCACTAAATTATATCCCTTTGTTAGAACAACCTCTCCATCCGTGTCAAACAATAGTACATAGTTTATTTCCGCCTCTGACAGCGCTGCATCGTTGAATAGGTCTAAAACATAGTCTTGTGATAACCGATCTCTCGCCTTCATGTACTGATAAGTATCGCTATAAGATGAGAAACGATTAGTGGCGTCTTCTATCTCAACTATTCTATGACTTAATGAGACTAAACTCATCGATGTATCACCTTCTATGTCGTTATTTTCTATATCCTCAATCCCCCTCAATAGGAAAGCGTTTGAAGCAAACTGAATCACTATAAAGATAAGCAGATAGCTAAACGTAAGCAGCGTAAATAGCTTGAGCCTCAGCTTCAAACCGTGTTCACCAATTCGTCTATTTCCAACGTCTCCATGGAGTTCAAT
>CAYTVK010000071.1:0-9130 GCA_964441725.1 uncultured Candidatus Bathyarchaeia archaeon
CAACTGGTTGAGGCAAAACCTGACGCAAAAACATTGGCGAAGGTAGATGATGACCCATTACTTGTTATCGGAGAATATGGGGATGGAAGAGCCATCGCATACACTACAGACATCGGCCCACACTGGTGCCCCAGAGAATTCGCTGAATGGGAAGGCTATGGCAAACTCTGGCGAAACATGATCCAGTGGGCTTCAGGCAGCTAACCTTCGCTCCAACTCCACGCCCGGCTCAAACCCAACCTCTTGAAGACTCTCAACCCACTCATAGAGGATAATACGCATATCAGAAAACCTACCTATGGGATCAATGCTCTGAGTCTCCTCATCACCCGTCTCCTGCACGACGACCCGTCTAAGCTCCTGAAGCAACACCTCGTTTTTATTTGACTCATAACCGGAGGACACGCCTGTTAAAATTTCTAATCGTCTGCTCCAGAGAATCATCAATGCTTCCATGAACAGCTTATAAAACTGAGTGTTAAACCATAGCTCAATGTGCTTAGCCTTCTCGACACAGCCTTGATAGAGAACGAAAAGGAGATCATACACCTCGGATTTGATTAAATCAGATGAACGCTCCTTAACCCCCAGTGTCAACTGCTCCATACTGAGGTAAGGTTGGCGCATACGGGTGAGATTATCTCGATCCTGATTAATCCGTTCAACCTGACTGAACTGGGTTTCGACGACTTCCCAATCAACCGAGCCCTCAAGAAGAATAACTAACCCCATCAGAGCATCAACTAGCTCAAGATTCAGATACATGAGAGCTACATGAGCCTCACGGTCCCGCTCAAACTCCTTCTCCATCTCCACTAGCAGCTTGGCGCGTTTCTGGATGTATTCTGATGCGGTTTCAGCGAGCTTCTGCAATGGTTCCTTATTGATACTGTAAAACATCAGCTCGCCGGACGTGCGCTCGATTTTAACCATCATAGCGTCTGGGTACGGCTTGTTACCTGTTCCATGCTCTACAGAGGTTACATCGTCAAGCGATATGGTGCTGTTAGTGCCTTTGCCGCCGAAGAAGCCACCTTTTGTAGTTACAGTGATGGTTCTGTCCGCTAGCTCTATGGTGGCGTTCTTCCTATCGCCGAGCCTTCCCCTTATGGGCGGCATCACCGGGTCCTCCTGAGGCTGTCAGCGGTCTCCTCAAGCATCAGCGGACTATAGGTGGTTCTATGATACATCTTCAAGTACTCCCTGCCGTACTTCTCGCTGACCCCAAGCTCATCCAGTTTCACCTCTCCCTTCTCGTCTAGAATCCTTTGGATCTTCTTCTGAAAGACAGGGTAATTGAGAAGCATCTCCCTCCGCTCATTGTAGTACTCGATGGTATCCACTGCCTCGTCGATGTAGCTCAGCACCCTATAGAGGTGACTGATGAGTTCATCGATCCTGTACTTCTCGTAATTGTTGATGACTTCAAGGCTCTGGCTCATTCGCTCTGTGAGGGTGAGGTTCCTGTTCCACTCGAAGTCCTCACGGGGCAATAGCAGGTTGATGTTGAACTCAAGGTCCTTGATGTAGTAGTATAGGATGCCTATGATCTTACCCACAACATCAACGGTGTTCAGTATCGTATCCCTGATGAGGATGACTTTCAACACCTTGAGGTTCTCGCCGCCATCGCTGAAATTACGTGTATTAATCTGCTCAGCCAGTCTCCTTATCTCTTCATACTTGTCACCGAGTAGGCTGCTGAGGCTGCCTCTTCTCTGGCTGAGCTGCACAACGGTCTCGATGCTGTCGTTGATTGGTCTCGTGGCGTTCACGATGTCGGCGCTGTACTGTTTCTCCCAGTTCTTGAGGCTCACCAGTATGGCGTCGATAATCACCCATGGTTCATCCTCTTCAAGTTTCTCCTTGCTTATCATCAACGTCGCGCTGTCCTTGGGGAGGGTGGGCTCAAAGAGGCTGCTAATTATTTCATATATCTTATCGCTTGTGTCTATGAGTTTCTCAACTAGTACACGCCCCGCCTCGATAACTCCCTCTATGTGCTCAAGCTTCTCCTCAAGAGACACATCGTATTCCATATCCGGAAGCGGAGGAGGATCAACTTTCAAACCAAGGTCAATTATCTCTCCAGCTGCCTCAAGGTACTCGAACTTTGTCTTAATGTAATAATCGCGTAGAGCAACGTCCAGCCGTGTCTCAAAGCTCTCCACGTCTTCTTTCAAACCATTATAGATACGCCGGATGTTCTCATCGATCTCCTTAAGCTCCTTGGCTCGCTCAGTGCCAGCCTTGATCTCCTTAACCTCGTCTAAAGCGATGAGCATCCGAGTCTTGAGGTCAATGAAGTTATCGGGTATTGGGGTTCTCATACGGTTTACCAGCGAGATGAATCGCTCCAACTTCTCCTGCTGATAATTACACTCACTTATCAAGGAGGTAGCTCTTACCTCTTTCACTTCCCTGAGATCGAACAGATACTTGCTGAAGCTAACCGGGGTAGAGAAAAGTATGGTGAATGCCGTGCTATAGATGAGGATAGACTGGTTAACCGTGGCTTGAAACGCTAGGGGTCGTTGAAGCTTGTCTATGGCTACGAAGAATATGAGGTTTGTAACGGCTGCCACGAAGATTGGGAGAAGATAGATGAGGAAATCCACGTATTTTCCCGGAATGACTGACTCCTTTATGGGATCAGGCATATTCATGTTCAGAAGCGTAATAGCTGAGATAAATCCAGCCATGATGATAAGAAACAGTATGATGCCTGGGACCGAGTTCAGGAATTGACCTGTGGCTTCTCTGAAATAGGTCTGGAAGACGTAGTTAACGTAATGAGGAAAAAGTTCGTCTATCTGTATCTTAAGGACATCGGAGCTGACAGAGGGCAGAGCAGCCCAGACATTTGGGTCGAGGCTTCTGGTCATGAAGGATGGAAGCGTCGAGTTAACGTAGTGTGGTAGGACAGAGTTCTCATAGGTTGGTATGTTTGAAGAAATGAACTGCATGAAGCTGTCAATCACATATCTGGGAGCGTACGATGCAGGTAACTCAATGGAGCGAATGTACTCAATATAATCTGTTACAAGGTACTTACTGAAGCTATCGACGATATATCCCGGTACATCGGTTACGTATCGCTCGAATCCCGTAGAGAGAAATATTTCACTGATGCTGTTGAAAACCTTGCCAAGTTCATCCAAATTGATGTAGCTCAAAGAACCTTGAATATCAGAGTAGATCAAACTCAGGGGAGTATAAAGAGGAGGAAAAACCCCATCCTGAAACGTTTTCAAATATTGTATAACCTGTAACGGGATCGAGATAAACGCATAATAGATGAAAGTGAAAGCAATACCCCTACCCTTGTACACAGTGGCAAACACCAATATCAAAGGGATAGCGAGATAGAATGTGCTATCAAAAAAGAGCAAAGCCACCGCAATAATGCCCATGTCGATGGCGATGATGTGGAGATTATTTGATATAATCGCGGGGCAGATCACGAATGGGGCTATCAGGAATGATAATATTATGATCTTGACGATTGGGCCCTGAAATATCTGGAAGAAGCCAATACGGGAAAGATGATAAACCAATCCGAGACTGATCAACAGGCTGCCCGTGATCATTCCATATGATTTATCCTTGTACGTGACGTAAGCTACGAGAAAAGCTACAATGTATGGAAGCGGCATGGGTAAGAGGGGGATGAGTATGAATCCTATGGCCATGGAAACCATGTTAATGATAAAAGTGACCAGCTTACCAGTCTGCTCACCCATATCACCGTCCATAAACAACGCGAAACTCATATTCATATCCTCCCTAACCATATGGTGCTAGGTGCTGAATCCTCCATTGAGTTCCAATACTGAAGACAACCTACTTACAAGCCTCGGGAAACAGATAGAGGCAATATCCCCTATTCTTCCTGATAAGGCTGTGGTTACGATAGGACAGTACACTCTTGAGACCCTCATGGATTCCCCGAAACTCAGCGAAGAGGATGTCTATACGCTCATTCGCGTAATTCATAAAAAAGACTTACAGCATAAAACAGTTGACATCGACCCCCGAAAGAGCCTTGTAGCAGATACTCTGTACGAGCCCCACTACTGGTTTGATATGGAGGAATACTTCAGTAAAGTTGATCTAAATCAACTGCTTGAGAGGCTCATCTATGGTTATTATAAAGAGATTATGACCCTCTCCAACATCAGTGAGGGATCAAGCTCAGGCTTACTACCTGATATACATAGGTTTCTAGCCCAACGGGAGAAAAGCACATTAGGAATAGCCATCTTCCCGTCGATGAATCACAGCAGTGATGCTCTCTACAATGCTTTCTCGGCGGTAGGCAGGATTCTAATCGATAACTCCACACCACTGGTTTTGATTGACCAAGGAATGATGGAGCATTTTAACGGCGTCCACAGAAAAGGCGACGTACTAGAGGGAAAGATGATCATCGATTACATTGTGGATATGCTGCTCGATAAAGAAAACATAATCAGGGAACTGGACAGACTTTCAAGAAGCTACGGAGTAAACATCTACTCACCATTAATGGCGACGGGGTGCAGCCTAGATATCTACGGCAGCTTTAGGAACATTCTGGAGATAACTCTTGAGCAGCCATTAATGGAGTTCGATTTGACCACCGCAACCATGGTCTATGTCTTAGTTAGGGCACCATTGAGTTACCAAGACGACTTCCAGAAGGGGCGCCTAGAATTCGAGGTCACCCAATGGCTCCATGAGAGAATCGGGATAGATATTCCGCAGATCTGTGAACCTTTATTCGTAGACGAGTATGGTGACCGCGTAGATGTAATCATCCTAGTCGGTGGCTACGATACCGATAACAAATTCAACGAGGTCTATAACAGGATCGAGCGTTTCAGCAAGATGAACGTAGATCAAGGACTCGTGGACTCAGGGGAATGGGATAAGATCAGGGAAAAAATGCTAGACTGATTTCAGCTTCTCCTCAAGTCTTGCGAGAAGCTCGTCCAGGGTTCCCTTATGCTCCACGAGGAAGCTCCTGCTAAGACCTCTCTCAAAGTCGCTGGCTTTCCTATTCAGACGCTCCATCTCATCATATGGGGCAAGGTCCTCGATTTTTCCACGCCCAGCGATAACCACTACGCGGATAACCCATGGGTCTTTGCACTCCACTATACGTACAGTGATGGTCTTTGACACATCCCCAGTGACGTACCCTGCCAAAGCGGTGTAGAGTTCCTGTGTCAGGTCCTCGTCCCAAAGCCCTTGCGGGGTCTGGACCGTAACCCATAGGTAGTCGCTGCGGTAGCTGCTCTTCATCCCCATGATGTTGGGGGTTCTGTAGATCCTGATGATGCTCCTCATATAGTCCTTGAAGTGATCCACGTCAAGTATCTCTTCAAGGATACCCTCCCTGTTGAGCTGGTCCTCCTGCTCTGCGAGAATCTTGTAAATGATCTTGCTCTGTTCATCGCCTGTGAGCTCTGTGGTACGCTCATAGTATCGGTTGCTCTGTATTATTCCGCTGAGCTTTTCTTGGTAGTCCTGTGATAACTCTAGGACTGTCTGTAGCTGTTTCCTGTAGTCGCTTGTGACCTCCAGTTTTTTTGCCAGCTCCTGATAGAAGCCCATGAGGGTGTCTGCGGATTCCAGTTCGGCGTTGAGATGGATCTCGTCTTCCCTTACGGATTGGAGTTTCCTCTCCACGTCTTTGAGCTTCTCCCGATTGTATTTCTTCTTACCGAATAAGCTGAAGCCCTTGGAGTCTTTCTCGTATTTGTCGCGGTCAAACTCCATCCGCTTCTTCTTCTCCTCTACTCTGATGAGCTCGTTCTCTAGCTCCTCACGACGTGACCGGAACTTGGCGATCAATGCTTGGAGGTAGGTGAGGTGCTCGTCTATCATCTTGATCTCGTCGCTGCTTGGCTTGATCATTAACTGTAGAAGATGATAGATGGTTGTGAGCTCGGCTTTCATGTCCTTGAAGTTTACGTTTAACTGGTCTTCCTCAGGCAATATCTCATATCGTCTGCTGATTGCGTCGATCATGTGCCTGTCCTCGTTGTAAAGAGTCAGAATATCCAGCGCTCTCTCTGTCACGGAGGCGAGGTTCATGAAGTCATCGATAAGCTTCTTCTGTCTAATGGTGAGACTCTGGCTGCTTGGCACGAGTTGTTCAAGCCGTTCGAATATAGCGGCTTTCTGTACCTTGTATTCGGGGTGGGTTTTACTTATGCTCCTGATCATTCCCTCTAGGCTATCCATCGGTGTAGCGTCTTCCCTGTCTAGGATGAGTTTGGCGACGCTGTCCTCTATTGTGCCGTCAGTGGCGACCAGTTTGATCGTTGATACGAATTGTATAGCTTCGTCGATCCATTTATTGATCTGATTCTCTATTCCCCTTACGTAGAGATTGAGGTCTTCGTCAAATCGAGGGCTGCCGTGGATGAGCTGGTATACTTTTTCGTCGAATTCCTCAGAGTTATAGGCGTTGGTCTTGATGAGGTAGTCTTTGTAGATCTCGCTTACTTCTTCCTTTTTGAGCTCGAGTACGCTCTGGAGTTTCTCAAGTACCCCGAGTTTTTCTTTTCTTATCTCAGCAAGCTGCTGCATTTTCTCGAGGTTGGATTTGAATGCCTCGACGTAGGCGTCGACAGGGTAGTTGACTTTTACCATGCTCAGTGTGTGAACGCTGTTGTCGGTGAGACCTACCTCTGTGCCTATTCCGCTCATGAGGTCAGCCATGTCGAAGTCCATGAGTACGTAGATCATTTCGACGATCATCTTATCGATCTCGTCTCGTGCCGCCATAATATTGCCTGTCTTACTGTAGGCGGGCATCAATGGTAGGAACATAACGCTGTTGAATGGGTTCCTGTACACCTCACCCAATCCATAGGTAATTAGAGCATTTTTCTCCCTGTTTAACAGTAGGCTTAGTTCGTTTATCGCGTTAAACGCGCTGTAGCCTTTTGCGGGTGGGTCGTCTCCAGGGCATGGGAGCACGCAGAGTCCCACGATGGGCACTCCTGAACCCACTGCTTGACGCAGGTGACGTGCGAAATCCATCGCCATTCCTGAACCAGTTCCACCGCCCAGCCCAAATACTATGAGTATTATTGGGCTGCTTATGCTACTCAGGGCATTATCTTTGAACAGGTTTGTGAAGGATTTGATGATCCCCAGCTGATAGTAGTTGAGGTTATAAATTGCCTTAGCTAGGCTCCTGCGTCTGCCTGCTCCTCCAGCCAGAGGCGGTATGGCGACTGTGCTGGGGAGCCATGGGTTGTATTCATCGATCTGTATTCCTTCGTTTCTGAGATGTTCCTCGAACTTGTTCTGGACGAAGTCGAACATTGCCTCCGCGCTGGGAAACTTTACGCTTCTCGCTATGAGGCTTAGGCGTTCCTGCGGTACTCCTTTTCTCCGCATCTGGTCGAGAATCCTGTTGTATGTGTCGTCTAGGCTCTTTATGTCTGGGTCAGCGATGTCCATGGCCATCATACTGAGTCTGGCGGCTCCTTTGTCTAGGAGTTCCATGGTTTTTTCGTTCTTCATGAACTGTTCCACTATGTTGGTGCCTGCTCCGCCTAGGCCGACCATGTGTATTACGCTACTATATCCGAGTTCGCTCATTATGCATTCTCCGTCTCCTTCAAACGTGTGTTTATCTCATCCAGTCTCTGGGCGAGGTTTCGATCTATTCGTGAGGCGCGGCTTTGCAGTGCCTCCATCTCTCTTATCTGGTCTTCTACGACCATCTTCGTGAACCCTAACCTGCTATTGGTTCGTATGAATAACACTATTCCGATAACTGCTATTAGTGCTAGTCCTCCTACTGCGGGTAGGAAATATTGTTCCATCCAGCTTGGACCTGTCTCAACGGGTGGTACTTTTACTGTGAGAGTGTTAAGAAGGTCCATGGCTGAATCCACTAAGCCTTGTTCAGCTTGTTGATCTGCTAGTGCAACAAAGTTCTCGTAGAGTTGAATATAAGCGGGGTCAACGTTTTCAGCTTTAAATGACTCCAGTTCTGCCTGTTTTTGGCTGAGCAGGAACCTATAGTCATCTATTTTGCTGTCTATCACTGTGGCTGTGATGTCTCCATAATCTGTTCCCTGGGGACCATCTAGTTGTACAAAAACGATCTCCAGAGGTCTATGAAGGGTTACTCCTTCTCCGGTATACACAGTGGAGTCACTCGATATCTTTCCAATTACTGTGATCTCGTAGATTCCTTGATTATGATGCAGCCCAATGGTTCTTGTGGCTGGGTTAAAATCACTGGTACGTGGAAAATCTGGACCTACTTGCCAGAATGTGACCTCCGATTGCTGTGACATGAAGCTTGTTAGGGTAAGGGTGAGTACAGCGTTGTCTACTGTTTGCCGTACGTTGAGTGTGAACGTTATTTTATATTCGTCTCCAGCGAGCACTGGGGCGTTTTGTAGCACTTCTCCTGTGTTTGAGTTCCAGTCTAATACTGTTTGACCGGTTCTGTAGTTAATTATAGTGTATTGTTCTATCCATGGGAGTGCGCTCTGGGCTTCTGCGTGGGGTAATGTAGAGAAGATCAGTGTGATTACTAGGAGTAGCTTGATGTATTTCATGTTCAGTGCCCCGTATGTTTACTCTGCCTTTGATTGGTGATTTAAATTGTGCTGTATGAGGTTTTAGATATTCCCATATCTAGGGGATGATTAGTTTATTTTAAATTAATGTAACATAAATTTTGCTGATTCTTCATTCATACACTAAATTGATTCCGTGAAATGCTAACGGATTAGCTGAAATTATAAATCATTAAGAATTATTGCTTGTTTTCCATCAATTTACGATATCAGTTTTTATATTGTGCCAAAACACGGAGTCTTGTGTGAGCATAGGGATTATTGTCAGTGCTGTAATCAACGTCAGCCTGCTCGTAATGCTATGCATCGGGTTTACATTTACTTATATGATGGAAAAGTTCCCTAATTTTGCCCACACGAGCTACGCGGCCGTTGGAACAATCATAACTTATACCCTTGTCAAGTTCTACGGTTTTAATCCGTACTATACTTGGCCTATTTCAGCTCTTTTAGGTGGTATCCTCGGTGTTATCCTATATTTTCTTTTAGTGAGACCCATAAAAACGCGAGCATACAGCGAGATCACGCTAACT
>CAYTVK010000072.1:0-9095 GCA_964441725.1 uncultured Candidatus Bathyarchaeia archaeon
GAGGAGGGCCCCGGATTATCTTTCTTTGCGAGACCATCTGCGATACTCATCAGTGAGGAAGGTTTGAGGGGTGGGGTAGATCTGTACAGGAGATCTACTGCTCTCGGTCTCTAATCTGTTTATTCGTAGAGTTCCTTGGGGTCCTTGACCTTAAGGAAAGCCCAGATGGTCGTTAAGGTCATCCCAACAGCCATGACGTAGAATGGTAACGTTGGGTCCATCTCATAGAAGACACCGCCCAGCAACTGAGCCAACGCCGATGGGATAAAAAGTAGCATGCCTCCCCCCATGCCGGTTCCACGTACATCTATGAAGAAGTTCCCGCCTCCAACAGCGGATGTAACTCTTCCTCGACGCTCCCTCGGCGTGTTATCTGCTAGTAGAGACTGGAAACCGGGCATCAGGAAGGCGTTACCGATAGCCATCACGACTACAAGCAGTGCTAGCTGGGTGAAGTTCTTGATCAAGAGGAACACCAAGGGGTAGAGGGGGGTTAAAGCCATGAAGGGTATCAGCAGCTTCCGTCTCCCTATCTTATCCATCAACCTACCCGCGGGAGTGGCTATCAGCAGCCTTATTCCACCCTGAATTGCGCTCGTCACACCCCAACTGGTAGCCGAGATGCCTACGAGAGATGTAGCATATACTATGTAGAAGGCTCCTGCCAAGCCGTTGAAGAAGAACTGCATCATCTGCATCACAGCGAGTACCTTAATCGGATTGGGCATCCACTTGAGGGTCTCGATGAAGCTTTCATAAGACTCTTTGAGGAGCTTCCATATGTGTCTGTAATCGATCTTCTCCGCCATGGAGGGATCGAGGGTCTCTTCAAGCATGTACATCCTTATGAATGCGACAATTATACCAGCACCAAACCCAATCATATAGGTAAGATGCATTGCGTTTTTTATGCCCATGAAATCAACAAGCCATCCGCCGATGAGCGGAGATACTATTCCGAGGGCTCCTGGTATGCTCACTGCTATTGCGAAGCCCTGAGTCCGCATACCGGCTGGTATGGAGTCGGCTTGGAGAACAGTCAATATAGGCGCATAGAAGAGAACGAGGTTCTGGAAGAAGCTGGCTACTGCTAGGGTCTGCCAGTTTGGAGCATAAGCGAAGGGGATGAAGCTGAAAGCATAAAGGAATGTTGATATTGCTACGAGGCGAACCCTGCCTTCTTTATCAGCAATATAGCCTCCTAGAGGATACAGGAAGAGCCCTGCGATGGCTGACGCAAAATTGACGACACCTATGTCTGCGGGTGAGCCGCCGAGTATTTCAATGTACAGTGGTAGATATGGCCTTGGGATGTTGGTTGTGAACTGCCAAATGCATCTGCAGATAACAAGCCACAGTAGGTTTCCAGTGAGAAGCCCAAAGCCAAACTTCTGTTTCTGCGTATTAATCTGCCCTTCATCGCTACGTTTCTTATTTCGCGGGGTAGCTACCCTAATGGCGGGTATTCCATCATATTTAAGTTTAAATACTTGACTTTTAGCGATTTTTGGGGAACGTATATACGTGAGTTGGATGTTGTATGGATTCCGTGACCGATACTAAAACAGATGAGAAGCAGAACAAGTCCGAGCTACGGGTTACATTCACACTGACAGCGTCACACTTAGTCCAGCATCTTTGGTCAGGAGCATCCATACTATTTCCAAGTATCAAAGACGCTCTCGGTATGAACTATACCCAGATCGGGTTAATGATTGGACTAACCAATATACTCGGGGGCTTCCTGCAGATGGGGTACAGCATCGCCAGCAGAAGGCTGCCGAGGCGACTACTGCTTACTGCTTCAAACCTCTTCCTCTCCATCGGCTGCGGCGTCATGAGCATCGCCACCAAATTCGAAATGGCGTTGACGGGCAACATGGTATCTGGACTGGGGCAGGCAGGAATACATCCCATAAGCAGCAGCATCATAGGCAGCAAATTCGAGGACAAGAACGTGGGCAGCCATTTATCACTCTTCTACGGCCTAGGGTACCTGGGTAACATAATCAGCCCACTCCTATTGTCGGGCATAGCAGCCACCATGGGTTGGAGAACCAGCTACTATCTTCTATCAGCCCTGTTCTTGGGGTCAGCAATCCTTGTCTATGTTGGACTACGTGGTGAAAAGGCGGGGGAACGGGCTATTGCCGATGAATCGGGTCATAAACTCATGGATGACATTAAGGCAGCTATCAAGGTCAAGGGCGCAGTACCCATTTTATTGGCTCAGGCTTTCATATCTGGGGGCACAGGGATGGGGGTAATGACTACATGGGTTCCAGTATATCTAAGGGATGTGAAGGGACTTGGTTTGACGGTCTTCAACGCTGGCATCGTGACTAGCATAGCCACCGTGGGCGGAGTCCTTGGCACCATATATCTTGGGAGGATCGGTGACAAGAAGGGCTACCTGAGGACGGCGACGTATTCCCTGCTAATAACAACCATCTGTATAATATTGCTCACCCTCTACGGCAGCTTCAGTCTAGTTCTGGTGCCTCATCTATTTCTACTGTCAATGACAACATTCAGCATGAGCAGCATACTGCAAGCACACCTCGTCAGGATGTCCACCCCCGAGCTACGAGACATACTCCTTGGACTCTTCTTTACCTTCGGATTCGGCGTCAGCAGCCTATGGTCAACGCTGCTGGGGGCGATAATTGACGCCTACTCGTTTAACCTAGTCTGGTGGACCATGGCGGGGGCCGGTATCGCTGCACAGGTGTGCCTATATTTGGCGTCGAGACCTCAGAAACAGGTTTAATTTACCAGAATTGGAATTGTGTATTCTCAAAACCCTTATACAGTATTACTAATATTGAAAACAGTATTACTGTTTGAAGGGATATACTGGATGACCCTACTGAACCAAATAACTGTCCAGCCAATCGGCTACGTGGAAAACAACCTCGGTAAAAAGCACTACAACGAGTGGTATGAAACCGAGTCCACGATAGTCATCAGCGAGGAATACCAAGACGCGTTATACAGGATCGAAGAATTCTCCCACATAGAGGTACTTTTTCAACTTCATGAAATGAGCCAGATATTCCAGACGAGGATTCATCCAACTGGAAACCCAGATTATCCACTGATAGGCGCATTCGCCACGAGAACACCTAATAGACCCAGCAGGATCGGTCTAACCACATGTAGACTAATCAGGGTAGAGGGAAACAGGCTCAAAGTGAAGGGTCTTGACGCCTTCAATGGTTCACCCGTGCTGGATATAAAGCCATACACGGGGAAGCCCATCAGTGATTTAAGGCAACCCGATTGGCTTAGGGATATTAACAAGGAGAAGGGGTAGTGATGGATTTGCATGCAGTTTATAGGATTCAGTTACAGATAACTCGGTGTATAAAATGAGCGAAGAAAAGTTAAGATTAACCAAACTCGTCGAGCACTGGATAGAACACAACGACGAGCATGGAAACAGATTCAGCGAAGAAGCTGATAAGGCAGAGAAGAGGGGTCTAAAGGAGACAGCGAATGAGATGAGGAAAGCGGCAGAGGCATCCAAGGAGGTCTCTGCAACGCTGAAGAATGCCCTGAAGCTGCTGGAGGAAAGCGACTGATGTGCGAGTTCAAGGTTTTTCTGGACGGTGAAAAGGTAGCGGAAGACATTGTCTACGCGCGGATTGAAGGTGACAAGGTCACTATCAGTGACATATTGGGTACACCCACTGTATTCGAGTCAACGAGACTGGATGAACTCAATGTAATGACTACCAGATTAATCCTATCCACAATAAAGTAAACCGTTTCATGATAACGGATTTAGGCTCAAAGGTCTATCATTAACCATGTCGGATTCATTTTACAAGCCACTAAAGAGAATGACAGGACACCAATATACAACAGGTGAGTACGATAAGGCCGTTCTCGCGGTTGGCTCAACGGAGTACCATGGACAGCATCTACCATACGGCACCGATACACTGGTATCGGAGTACCTCGCGGAGGAGGTAGCTAAACAGGTTAAAGGCTTACTGATGCTTCCACCCATCCCTTACGGTATGAGCGCTCACTACTCAGAATTCCCCATTGCCATCACCCTGAAGACGGAGACACTCATGCATGTTCTCAAAGAGGTGTTTGATAGCCTGAGAAAACACGGCATAAACAGGCTACTCATCGTCAATGGACACGATGGCAACATACCAGCTGTCGAAGCCGCCACAGAAGAATACAGGACAAACCACTCAGAATTCAAAATAGTTGTACTGCCAGCGTGGTGGGTAACAGCAGGCGAACTAGTGCCAGAAGGCACATTCGAGGTCTGGGATGGACTAGGGCATGGTGGAGAGGGCGAGACGAGCATGATGCTTCAAGTAGACCCCACACTAGTGGACATGCCGAGGGCAAAAGGTGTAGTGCCTGAGCTACCGAGCCATGTAGAGTGGAAGTGGCTATTCCACGAGATAACACCCCACGGCGCAACAGGAGACCCATCGAAAGCAACCCAGAAGAAGGGTAAACGGATGAACGATGCATTAGTAGAACTACTCGTATCGACCATTCAGCAGCTTGACTCGAAGAACTGGGAAATAGGCTCAGACTAACACTTATTTATTCACCACAAAGAGAACCAATACATGAACTCCAAGGGATGGTTCACAGACCTATTCAAGAACACCCAACCCATAATCGCGATGGCTCACCTCCCAGCCTTACCAGGCACACCACGCTATGACCGTGAAGGAGGCGTGCAGCGTATCGTTGACGTGGTTGCAAGAGACGTTGAGCTTTTAGTTGATGGGGGAGTAGACGCCATCATGTTCTGCAACGAGGATGACCGCCCATACGTCTTCGAGGCAGGAATCGAACAGATCGCTGCGATGTCCAGAGTAATAGCGGAGACCAAGCCAAGTGACATCCCATTTGGTGTGGATTTCCTGTGGGACCCCATGGCTGCGATGGCTGTAGCTCACGCTACTGGTGCGAGTTTCATACGGGAGGTGCTGACTGGGGTCTATGAGTCCGATATGGGGCTCTGGTCACCTGACGCCGGTAAACTCGCGAGATTCAGGTCACAGATAGGCGCTGATGGTATCAGGGTCTTCTACAATGTGGTTCCAGAGTTTGCGTCTTCACTTGGATCAAGAAGCCCGGCGGAGAGGGCGTACAGCGCAGTCGTCTCATCGCTTGCGGATGTGATATTGGTTTCTGGTAAGATGGCTGGCGCTGAAGCCGATCTCAGTGTGATTGAGGAAGTTAAGAGAAGCGTTGATGTACCGGTGCTGGTCAACACAGGCGTAAAACCGGGGAACATCAAAGAGTATCTTTCAGTGGCAGATGGAGCCATTGTTGGTTCCAGTTTAAAGGTAGATGGATACACTTGGAACCCAGTGGACCCTGAGAGAGTCAGGCAGCTTGTGAGAGAGGTAAAAAGATAATCAGCGTTGAGTCTTCTTTTTTGCCTCAAGAATTATCCTGTCAAGCTCTTCGACTATATTTTTGTCAAGGGGCTCCACTTGATGATTCTCCAGCTTCTGCTTCACAATCTCCTTCGCTCGCTGAACCACATCTTTTGACCCAGCCTTCTCCCAAGCCTCCCTTGTCAACCGATCACTCAGCACAGAGAGATCATGCTCACTTCTATACAGTCTGCGGGTGTGTTTCTCACCAAGGAAGTGGCCTCCGGGTCCAACTTTATCGATTACATCCGTCGCAAGAGTATCTGTGTTGATCTCTATGCCACGCATGATACGTTTCACCATCCCAATGATCTCGTTATCTATGACCATCTGCTCAAGACTGCCCGTGATCATTTTATCTAGCATACCGGCTGCGTTATGAATCAAATTACCGCCAGTTAACCCCACAAGAACCTGTTGAAGCGCTTTCTCGTATGCTGCTTGAGCGTCAGGAATCTTAGAGTCCGTAATTCCAGCCATAGAGTAAAGAGGAATACCATAAAACTGGGCCAACTGACTGACAGCCACGCCCATGAGGGCGACCTCTGGTACACCCATAACGATGCTGCCGTTTCTCATATCCATCGGGCTTGAAACAGCTCCATAAATCACAGGGGTACCTGGATTAGTAAGTTGAGCAATTAATGTGGCGCTTAAGACCTCGGCGTTCTGCAACACCAATGTACCGGCAAGTGAGATAGGCGCGGTGCCGCCACAGATAGATTCACAGGCAAATATAATCGGTGCCTTATGCCGCGCTAGCTCCATAGCTGTCTCCGTGTTCCGCGCATCATGAGTGAGAGGGCTAACAGTGCATAATATGAATGAAAACAAAGGGTTCTTCTCCAACTCACGCTCTCCTCCTGCAACCAGAGAGGCCATCTTCAAGACATCTCTAGCGCCCTCCTCGCCCAGTGCTCCTGTGAAGCTGTGCTTCATGGTGTTCTTGAGTTTCACCTCAGCACTGTACCTATCCCAGATATTCTGGTCGACATCCTGTGGGATAATCAACCCCATTAGGAAATCGATGTGCTCCAGTGCATCAGCGAGACGCGTGGAGTCAGCGAGGTCCTTTTTCGTGGCTATTCTTCGAGTCATCGTATCGGGGTCAAGCATGTATACCCCTGAGCCTCCCAGTCCAAAGTAGCTGCGATTTCCCTCAACACGCAGATTATTTGCAGGGTCTCTTCCGCAGAGCTTTACGGTTTTAGGGACCTTTCTCACGGCTTCATCCACCAAGTACTGGGGGATGTGCGCCCTCTTGGTCTCATAGTCTACAATGGCACCTGCTTCATCAAGGAGTTTGAGGGCGTTCTCCTCCTTTACGAGAACTCCTGTCTTTTCTAGTACCTCCAATGTTGCCATGTGGATGTCATAGATTTGGTCGCTTGACAATACACTGAATTTTCCGCCACGGTACTCTGTCATATTTATCACCCTATCAGATTCAACGCGATCTGTACAGCGTCAGTGGCGTTCTCGGCGTATCCATCCGCTCCAATGCCTTCAGACCATTTCTCAGTTACAGCTGCGCCTCCAACCATCACCTTCACAGTATCGCGTATTCCTGCATCAGTTAGAGATTGGATTACTTGGCGCTGCTCCGTGATGGTGGTGGTCATCAAAGCGGATAAGCCGAGGATACCAGGCTTGAGTTCACGAACCTTTTCTACGAAAACATGAGCGGGTACATCCTCACCCAGATCAAATACCTTGAAGCCATTTACCTCAAGCAGAGATTTGAGTATATTCTTACCTATGGTGTGAACATCCCCCTCTACAGTGCCTATTATTATTGTTCCTTTTCGCTCTACTTTCTTCTGGGATGCTGAGAGAACATCTGCTAGCTTGTTTGATACTTCTTCCATTATGTTTGCCGCTGCCACTAATTCGGTGAGAAAAGCTTCATCATTACCAAACCTGTCACCGACAACCTTCAATCCCTTTGAGAACCCTTTTTCAATAATATCAACAGGATCAATGCCTGACTTCAAAGCAGTATCAACTAATTCTATTGCTTTTTCATCATCCAGCCACTCAATAGCATCCGCCATCTCATCGAACAAAACATCGTTACCCGACATGGAGTAAGGTTGATAACTCTGGATTTAAAATCAAGCATCATAATCACTCAGTCTATATAATCAGTTATACTGGATATGGTATACTAAACAAGCCTCAACACGGTATAGACTCAAACTAGTTCATCAAGATCAATATTATCAAGCAATCCCTTGACACGTTTCCTTATAGTAAGCCCAGATACACCAGCTGCCTCAGAGAGAGCTTTCTGGGAGCAGCGTTCACCATATGTCTTACAGGCGATGTAGAGAGCCGATGCAGCCAAACCTTTTGGGCTCTTTCCAACGTGATGACCCTGATCCATTGCCTCCTCAAGAATAACCACCGCCAATCGTTCAGAGCGAGGCGATAAATCCAACGCCCCAGCGATCCTTGGAATATGCTTAAGGGGATCATCCAACTCAACGGGAATATCCAAATGTTCAAGGAGAAGACGATACATACGAGCAATATCCTTCAAATCCTCTTGACTAGCTTCACTGACATGTCTCAAGGTCCGTGGTAAACCCAGCTTTCTACAGGCAGCGTAGATGGAGGCAGCGGCGAACCCGTTGATGGTTCCCCTCGGAATCAGTTTTCCCCGCTGGGCTTCCCTGTAGATACTCTCCGCGTTCTCCGCAACGTTCTCCGGAGATGAATACCCTGAGCTAGTCTCATGATCTCTTGCACCGCTAATCTGAGAACATAAGGGTCCTCCTCATCAGCCTTGAGCCTCCTGTCTATAGTCATCAACCGATTCATCTTGCGCCTAGTCTCAGGAGGCAGCGACTTCGTGCTGGAGCCATGAGATCCTTCATCAGTGAAAGACCTGCCGATCTGATTAATCTCAGATACCACCAAGCCACAGTCTGCGCAGATTATCTCCCCAGTCTCCTCGTCCTGAATCAGATCACGGCTGCCACAGTGCTCGCAGACTCTCTCCTCAACATCCATCTTGATTGTATCTCTGTTTGTATTGTAAACATTAGTCTTAAAGGTAAGTATAATTGGCGTTGAAAATAGTGTAAAAAAGGGAGAGACTACTTGGTTGTTATTGTGTACTGTGTGCCTAGGGGTTTGAGTGCTGTGTCGATTTTTTTAATCAACTCATTCAGTTCATTCATGTTTGGCTTCTTAAACCACTCAAAGAAAAAGTCATGATCCCCCAGCTTTTCACCCGACTTGCTTATGATGTTCTCGCATCTCTCCTCCGAGACCTCCCCCAACTCCATGAAGTAGTCATAGGCTCCTCCTTGAATCAGGGACGTTCCCACCAATCTCTCATTATAATCAGGCGTCGCAAACCTCATCATGCTATCCATGATACATACTTGAGGCATGTCTATCGCAATTTTTTCCAGTGCCTTGATGGCGTCGTAAACTGGTGGACCGTATAGTTTGATGTAGCTTATAATAGTGTATCCATTTTGGATTTAATAACCATAGATAATAAAGGTTAAAGAAAAAAAATTAAAACTAAGGAAAAAACCATGAAAAAGTGAAGAAAAAATGGGGAGAAATCACTCAAGTGCTATGATGCCTTTCGTGTGTTTCCTGATCTTGTCCTCATCCAGTTGGCTGAGGATTTCCTTGATGATATCTGCCATG
>CAYTVK010000073.1:0-9002 GCA_964441725.1 uncultured Candidatus Bathyarchaeia archaeon
TAATTAGTCCAGCAGTAACAATTGGCCCTATTCCAAGTTCCATAAGAGTTCCTCTGCTTGATGCGAAGATAATTCTCATCGTGGCAAATGGGTCCCCAGTAGAGCTCTGCGGGATACCGTAGAGAGGTATCTGGTTCATAACTAGATAGATAGCTAGAGCTGCGAATGTCCAAAGAAGTCTTGTGTTAAAAGATACTTTCTTCTGAGGTGGTTTTACCTCTGGGATATAGGGGGATATTGGTTCGAATAAATCAAGAAAGCGCAATCATGAGTCCCTCAGTATTATGACTCTATGATTGAGCCGCCTGCTTCTTCAATCTTTTCCTGAGCAGAACTGGTTATCTCAGTTACTTTGATATTGAGCGGTATTTTGATGCTGCCTCTGCCAAGTAACTTGTCGATACCAAGTGCCGTCAAGTCTAGCTCGTTTCCACCCTCAACGCCGTAGTAAGTTAGTATATTTCTTGCAAGGTCTTCTAACTCTCCGACATTTATGGTCACAGGGTTCGGCTTCAAAGCTGAAGGTGGTAGAAATCCCACGTTACGGTACCGCTCTGGCTCGTATTTTACTGTTCGTAGCCAGAAGTGCTTTCTTCCACCCGCTCTACCTTTACCGCCTCGCATACCCGATTTCCGGTGCTGACCGACCTGTCCCCAGCCCATGTATCTGCTTCCACGTTGTTTACGTAATTTTCTTAACTTGTGTGGCATATTTAGCACATCCTCAACGCTAGTTCGTTAATGGCTTCTCCTCTGTATCCGAGTTCACCTTTGCTCTTGTATGGGCGTTTCACGGAACGTTTGAAGCCTTTCTTTGGAGGGTGAAGTCTGAAGAAGGGCTTTATTCCCTCTATCTGATTTATACTGAGCTCGCATCTCACAAGTTTTTCAGCTAAATCATCAATACCTTCGAAGCCAAGCTCTTTCACGTATTCCTCGGTGAGTTTATCGTCTCCAGGTGCTCTTCCTCGTTTTAACAGAATCTCCTTAACTGTATCAACTTCTGGTTCACCCCATGTAATCCAGTCTTTGGCCTTCTGAAGCATTCCTTTATAATCGGGTCTGTCGTCGATGATTGTAGCGTAATTATTCCGGTCGACTCTCAGCATTCTAAGAGTATCCTCTTCTCGCCTTGAGACGTTGATGATTCCCCGTATTCTTATAACGAGTATACTATTCTTCGACATCGTTATCACGTCCAGTCCGACGGTGTCATTACCACCATTGTCTGTTTCAGTGCTTCGAATGTTGCGAAAGCGAAGCTAATTGTAGTGGTAGTCTTGCCCCTTGTATCGCTCCAGCAGTCCTTTACACCTGCCAGCTTCAACACCTGTTTAGCGGTGTCTCCCGCCACTAAGCCAAGTCCCTGTGGACCAGGAAGAAGAGTTACTATTACGCTTCCTGCTTTGCCTTTTACCTTGAATGGTAGCGTGTGCCCTTCGCCGCAGTCGCATTCCCAGCTTCCGCATCCTCTGCGAATAGGGTATAGGTTTAGCTTTGCGAGTCTGATACCTTTCTCGATGGCGTTTCTTACTCGCTGAGCTTTTCCGAGACCAACACCAATCAAGCCATTCTCGTTTCCTACGGCTACTAGGGCTGTGAATCTGCTGGATTCTCCTGCGTCTGTCTGTTTCTGGACGAGACTGATGTTAATCACTTCGTCTTTAAGGTCTGGTACCAAAGCGTCGATTATCTCGACTTCTTTGATCTTGTAGCCCTCATCGAATATCTCATAGATACTGGACACTTGACCTTCGAGGACTTTTCGTCCTAGATCAGTCTTTGGAACCCAGTTATCGAGAGGGTTTTCCCGTCTTCGGTTACTCAACGCTGTTCTCCTCTATGCGTGTTTTGACCTCTTCGAAGTGGCTTGGAAGTGCCTCAGGTCTTAGTCCACGACGGAGGTAGACTGAGAACCTTCTCTCGTACTCGATGGGGTCATTCATGTTTTCAGCAAATTCCGCTATCACTTCGCCGTTTAAGGCTTCCTGTGATGGGACTACATCGCTGTTGACTGGTATATCAAGCCCTGCATCGTTTGCACCCTGTACCACGGCAAATATCTTATTGCCAGTTGTGACCCTGGTCAGTCCAAGGTCAAGTACTGCTTTCTCGATGCCAGCTTCTATTGCTTTCTTACCTGCCATGAATCCTATGAGATAGGCTGCCGGTATGCTTTTTCCGCTTGCGTTCCAGCCATATTTTTTCTTTAGCTCGTGGCTGGATGTACTGGTTAGTACATAGTCGCCTACTATCTCGGATTTTGTTATCTGAACTGTTATAGCTTTGTTACTTACTCGTACCACGAAGCGTGGGTATTCAGATGTTGCCAGAGTTCTTCTCGTGGCGTAGTCTGTCTTCTTTTCCCTGCGTCTTCTGTATTGTACGCGGTAGTTTGCTCCTTTACCCAAAGGTGCGCCTCCTTAGATTGTTGTCGTTTATGAAACGTTCGAGTTCTGAAACGCTCCTGAACTCGCCGCCTTTCGCTTTTCTGTACAGGTTTCTATATGTGCTTACTGTGATGACTCTTCTTTCTCGTAGGTTCACGAGATGTTTCCTCTGTGCTCTGATTCGGTTCATCCAGCGAGTCTTCCTGCTTACAACTGAGAATATCTTTCCTTTCTTACTGCCAGGCCCAGTGCGTCTGCCTTTCTTCTTTTTCTCGGCGAGTATGCGTGCCCTGCCTTTACTTGGGCTGTTTTCTGGGAGTGCTTTAATTGATTTGTCGATGATGAGTTTTCTGATCTCTGCACGTGTTATAGCCATGCTTACCTCATCGGCTTGCTCTGGGTCTATCCATACCCTGTTGACGCCACATTTAAGGACCTTGGCTGCTAGCTTTCGTTGACTTGTAAGATTCATTCTTCCTCATCCTCCACGTCTTCGTCCTCTTCTTCATCCTCGTCCTCTATCTCGGGCTCATCTTCCTCATCTTCGAGTTCCTCGAATATGTCTTCTGCTTCCTTGACTCTAGGATTCAGTACACGGATCTTCAGTTCCTCTGCTTTTTCCATCATGGCTTCTCGTTTTTTCGCGCCAACAGAGCCACCTATCCTTGCGACCTGCGTCTCGGGGTTTACTTTTTCGAGGTCAGTTGAGTTCCAGACCATTACTTCTTCATATCCTGAAGGATGGAGTCCACGGACAGCTGCTGGTCCACCGTATCCGACTTTTACGGATTTTGGCCAACCCTGCAACTCTGTCCTCATTTTGTTATCGATTCCTTTTGGCTTTCTCCACTGGTCTTTGATTCTAACGAACCGCCATGACTCAAATCTTTTGAAGTGGGGTCGTTTTTGGCTTATTTTCTTGCGTGTTGTCAGTAGCCGTTTTTTCTCTGCTTCGTTCATCATCCTCACTCCTTATGATAGACATAGATACCGTCCAAGAACTTCCTGAGGTCCTTGTTTCGTATCCGTGTCGCCTCCTGTATATTCGCGGCGGTTTGAGCTACCATCTCGATATCGTTACCTGTGACGATTATATCATCACCTTCGACGTTAACCTTGACTCCGCCGATTATTTTGGCGATTCTTGCACTCCGCTCCCCTACAAAGTTGTTGATTACAACCTTGTTACTTTGAACATTAATGGTCATTGGGAAGTGAATGAATACAATTTTCAGCTTGTATGTGAATCCCTCTGTCACACCCTTTATCATGTTATTGACATGACTCTTAATGGTGTTCACTAGGGATGCCTGTTTCTTCCTTGGGTTTTCAGCCCAAATTCGAAGTGTGTTATCTTGGTAACTCAAGTTTAATTTCGTGTGTCCGAAATCTCTAGTTACCGTTCCATTGGTTCCTGTGACTGCAACCTTATGCCCATCTAGGGTCAGGTTTACTTCTTCAGGTACCTCAATAGTGTTTTCAACGATTTGAACAGTCACTTTTTTTCACCTAATATACGTAAGCTAGCACTAGGCCGCCTACGTTTTCTTCCTTTGCTTGGACATGGTCCATTACGCCCTTGGGGGTAGAAAGAATTACTATTCCTAGGTTTCTGCTTGGTAGGTATCTTTTCTCCCATTTCTCCATCTCGGAGACACGGGTCTTGAACCTTGGCTTCACTGCCTCGGTCTGGTTGATCCTTCCGAATAGCTGAACCCGGAACTTGCCCTGCCTTCCGTCGTCGATGAACTCGATCTCACCAATGTATCCTTTGGACTGGATGAGTCTAAGTACACGACTGACTAAGCCTGACGCTGGTGCAATTATGCACTCTGTTTTCCTTCTTCCTTCATGGGACATTATTGTGTTTAATGCGTTTACTAGTGGGTCCAATCATATTCACCTGTATTTTTTGAATCCCATCTTCTCCGCGACCTCTCGGAAACACTGCCTGCATAGATTAATGCCGTAACGCCTGATGAGGCCTTGTTTAGTGCCGCATCTTACGCATCCTCGGCTTCCTTTGCCGTAGTCTCTTTCCTTGGGTTTCAACTGGTTGCTCATTTACTCAAGCCCCATTTTAACGCCATAAGTCTCTGCAATATACTCTCTTGCCTCCTCTGGGGAGACTTGATGACTGCTTCCAACTTTTGACCTTGCTCTTTTTCTTCGGTTAACTCTGTAGCCCGGCCTCTCTACCGTGGCCATTACATCCATGCCAATGATTCCCTTCTGGGGGTCATATCTTGTGCCAGGGATGTCAATATGTTCTTTGATACCGAAAGCGAAGTTACCGTCTTTATCAAAGCTTCTCGGGTTGATACGGTTTTTTATAGCCGTGAAGGCTTTCCTCAGGAACACTTCTGCCTTTTCATCTCTTAGAGTAACTGCACAAGCCATAGGTTCTCCTTTGCGTATCCCCCATGGTCTAATTGATTGTTTAGCTTCTCTCTGATTAGGCCTCTGACCCGTTATCTGTTCAAGTATATCCATTGCGTTACTGAGTGGTTGTCCGCTCTGCCCGACGCTGATGTTTACAACTACTTTGCCGATCCTCAACTCTTTCATTGGATTCTCTGACATTACGATTCCTCCACAGCGTCTTCAATCTTGATTACAGGCTCATTGGAACCTACTACGAACAAGTAGTTTGCCAGTGTTCTGATGTCATCACCTTCAGGCGTCCTTATTGTTGCTGTCTTCTTCCAGCCAGGTTCAGGACCTAGCCCGATTAGTGTTCCTCTTGCGCCTTGGCTTCGACCACCTGTAATTATTACTTGCTGCATTTCCTTGAATTCTATGTAGTCCTGTATCTCTTTCTCGGGGATTTTGATTTTGAGGACATCATTGACTTTGTACTTGTCTTGTTCAGCGTTTACCAGAATATTTGAGCCATCGTGTAGATTCAGCTGTATTTTACCTTTCTTCTGGTTTGTTTTACCAATAATCCTGTATAACTTGAAACGGGCTTCATCTGAGGATATCTTTAGGAACTTTAGTTTTCCTCCATTATCAGGGAGTATTCTGAAATATTCTCCGCTATCTGGGATATGCAAGACATCCATAAGTCCCACGGGGAAGGCGATTTCCGTTCTTGGCTTTCCATCGACATGTAGTTTTCCCTTAGTTAGTATGCGCTTTGCCTCACTCGCTGTAGTCGCATAATTTAGTTGATCTCTTAGAATGATCGTAGTTGGGATACTAGTATCCATGTTGTGTGGCCCTGGTTTCGTTCGTATAGTCCATACACCGGCTTTTCTATGGATTGGCCAGTGAGGTGGACTCTGATGGCGTTTCAAGTGCCTTGTCGGTCCTTTATTTCCCATATTTATTCCTCCTCAGAGCTGAAGCTTTTACGCTCCAGTATCCTTCTTCGCCATTGATCATTAAGGTTTAATCGGGTTATCATCACGTTCTGTGCTTTGATTGGTATCTGAACCGTTGAGCCATCCAGTCGTGACCTTGTTACGCCCTCGATGTAGATCTTGCTGTTTTTGGTGTCTACTCTGAGGACTCTTCCCTCTGCGAGTTTTCTATCGCCTTTTATAATGCTCACTGTGTCATCTACTATCACGGGCATGCTTCGTGTTCCATGCTCTCCTCTTAGGTTAGGTGACAGTGGAGCGGAGATGAATTTTCTCCTAATATTGTTGTGCGCATTGTAGATGCGTTTTCTTGAGGTTGATGGCTTAGTTACTGCTACTTTCATTTAGACTACCATCCTCGCCAAGTTTCCTATTCTCGCCCAGCGTTCCACGGCCTCCCTCGCCACTGGTCCCTTGATATCTGAGCCTCTCATTGTGCCCTCAGGGGTTAGGATCACCGCAGCGTTGTCCTCAAACTGGATTCGGCTACCATCCTTTCTCCGGTATGGTCTTCTTTGACGCACAATCACGGCGTTGAATAGTTGCCTCCTCATCTCAGGAGTTCCTTCTCTACATGACACCATTATGAGGTCACCTATACCTGCACTGGGTAGCCTACGCCTTCTTCCTTTGTACCCCATCATCTGAATGATCTTAAGGCGTCTAGCTCCTGTATTATCTGCGCAGCTGATAACGCTTCCAATAGTTAATCCACCGCTTGTCTTACGCCTCGGTAAAATCCTACGCTTAATCCTTTTCGACATCGCTAAGCCTCCTTTATTACCTCAACGACTACAAAGGATTTCGTCTTGCTAAGTGGTTTACACTCCGCGATCCTGACGGTATCACCAACTTTGATTGGTATACATGGTGTGCTGTGAGTTGTGATTCTGCTTCTCATGCGAGAATATCTTTCATATTTATTATCGTACCTGGTGTAGTTCAACTGTACTACACATGACTTTTGCATACGAGTGCTAACTACAATACCCTCTAGGGTTCTTCCCCTCACGGATAGTGTCCCGTGGAAGGGGCAGTCCTCCTCGCTGCATTCGAGTTCAGGTCTCTTAAGGGTTATCAATTTTGTTTTGTCCCTACCATTTTCTCTTGATTTGTTTTTTGACCCTGTCTTCGGGTCTTCCCATTAGGGCTTTGCCCTCTACTTTGACGGCTACACCGTCGAGGAGGAATTTGAATACGGCGTCTTTTTTCGCTATTCTTCTCGTTCCTTTGCCTCTGATGACGAGAGTTTTCATTGTCTCGTCGATTACTCTTCCCCTGAAGCGGATGTTCTCCGGGTTACTATCGCTTAGCACCTCGGTTTCCAATCCTATGATTTCATGTCTGAGGATGTTCACTGGCTCAGGGGGAACCAGCTCTGTTACTCCTCCTCGTTTATGACCGTCAAGATTCTGGCGATGGTTTTTTTCAGAACGTGTGTTCGTCCTGGGTTTTCAATGGCACCGCCTGCTTTGATCATTGTCTGTAGTTTCGTTAGTTCAGTTCTGAGTTCTTGGAGTTTCTCTTCCTTCTCATCGTTGGACATCTTTCTGATTTCGTCCATGCGCGTTACGGGCATTTCTACTCTTCCTCCTCAGGCTCTGGCTTTTTCTCGGCTTCTTCCTTCTCCTCTGCCTCGGGCATAGGCTCTGGTTCAGGCTCTGCTTTGGCTACCTCTGGCTTAGCTTCTTCCTCTGACTCAGTTGGGACTAAATCTGGTTCAGAGGTTTCGACTGTTTCCTCGGTCTCAAGTTCTGGCTCATCTATGGGCATCTCTTCTTCAGCTTTTGGTGTCTCAAGCTCTTCAGCTGCTTCAGTCTCTGCCTCTGTGTCTGGCTCAGTTTTTTCTTCCCCGGTTTCTTCCTCAGTTACCTCTTCCTCTAAATCAGTCTCAGGCTCAATGATCTCTTCGATCACTGTCTCTGTTTCCGGCTCTTCAGACTCGATGGGGAACTGATATTCTATGTCGGGTAAATTGTCTAGATTCACCTTGTCTGGGAACTTTGCATCAGGAGCAACTATGTTTACTGTTACACCGAGTACGCCCCTCTTCATCTTTACGTGAATGGTTGCACTCTTTACGTATCTGAGTGCTGGGTCCCCTGACTTTGGTACATATCCTTCTACTACCTTTTCGAAACGTGATCTTGCGCTTCTAAGCGGGCCTTTGAGAATGATTTCACATCCCAGTGCTCCGCTTTCCATAATGCGATTCAGGCTCCAAAAGACTGATCTTCTGAAGTGAACACCACGTTCGAGAGCGTTTGCTACTCGTGAAGCCATGATCATCGGGTTTAGTTCAGGCACCTCTACCTCAATCACTGTGATCTGGGGGTTCGGTAACCCTAGTTGAGTCTCTAGTTTCTCGGATGCTTCTTTGATTGCTTTTCCTCGTTTACCGATGACTCTTCCCGGTCTCATGGCAAATAGATTGATCTGGGCGCCTAGTGGTGTCTTTGTTAGTTGGATTCCACCATATCCTGCTTGTTCGTATTCCTCTGCAAGAAGCTCGTCTACTTGGACGCGCTCAATGCTGTCTTTGATGATTCGCTTGACAACGGACATTAGTATTCCTCAACTGCGACCTCTATGTGGGTCAGGTGATTGTAGTATGGTGACGCTTTTCCAAACGCTCTGGGGATAAACTTCTTGATGACTCTGCCACGGTGGGCTGCCATGTGAACTATTTTGAGTTTATCTACGTATAGGCCTTTAAACTCGGCGTTAGCCTCCACTGAGTCTAGGATCTTCAGTATCTCTCCGGCTGCCCTTTCTGGGAATCGACCCGCGTCGTGGCCTTGCAGTTGTTTTCTGTGGCCCATCTTCCCACGGTATCTATAGTATGGTACTGCTTTTTTCTTGTCGATGACGTCGTTTAGGAATGTTTTTGCTGCATCGAGCTTCATTCCGTTGATGTGATGACAGATTTCTCTTGCTACTTTTGGCTTTATCTTGATATCCCTGCCGCTGGCTAAGGCGGTCTTATCTGGGTCTAGCCCTTGTACTGAATATTTCCATGATGGCATATACGCACCGTTCGCCTACCTTGAATCGTGTCTTAATATAAAAATGTTATTCATGGTATGTATTCTAATAATATTCTAGTTACATCGTTCTTACAATGAGGATAGAATAATTCCTCTCAACAATGATGTCGCTTTTTGTATGCAAAAATAGGTATGTCTGATTCTCATTTGAGGATATTATGGTTAAAAATATTGATAAAATAAAAGAATCCGATTACTTG
>CAYTVK010000074.1:0-8970 GCA_964441725.1 uncultured Candidatus Bathyarchaeia archaeon
TGCTGGGTTAGGCTTCATGGGTATATCGACGGAGCGCCCGATTATTACCTTGAAATAGTCTCTAATTCCCTGCATTTTTAGTGCTGCTTCAGCGGACCTAGACGAGTTGGAGGTGCATATCCCCAATGGGATATCTCTGTCTTTCAGCCACTCCAGTATATCTACGCATCCATCCATTAGAGTACATGAATCCACACCTATTCGCTCATACTTGCCGAGAATATCATAAGCCGAGTTTTGGATCTCCTTCGCTTTCTCGTCGCCTTTGGACTCTTTGAGGTGCTGATACATTTCTTCAAGCATGTTGAAGAGCCCCTCGGCGCTGCATTCCTTGATAAGTGATGAGTCGCAGTCGTTTTCTAGGTAATTTTCTACGATTTCTTCGTTGGCTTTTCTCCAGTCAACGAAACCGCCTAGGTTAATCAACGTGGCGTCTAGATCAAATACTATACCATCTACTCTTCTATGGCTCAAGATATTTTCTAATGGAGTTCATCATTTATAGCTATCACTGATACAGTCAACAATTTTATACTAGGAGAAAATTCAAAAGCGTTTTAAACACTCTTCATGGGATACCTTTGATCGAGATTCGTTTCCATGGTAGGGGAGGACAGGGAGCCGTAACCGCTTCCAGAATCCTCGCGACTGCTGCGTTTTTAGAGGGCAAGCACAGTCAATCGATCCCAATGTATGGGACTGAGAGGAGAGGCGCCCCTGTTACAGCCTTCGTCAGGATTGGAGAGAAGGATAAGATGGTGAGGAGCCTTGTCCATGAACCTGACTATGTGATTGTTCTTGACCCATTGTTGAGAAAATCCGTGGACATCACTGAGGGAATTAAAGAATCCGGGATGCTCATCATCAACAGCTCAGTCACACCAGATAAGATAGAGCTAGACAAAAAAGTCACAACAGCCACAGTGGATGCAACCGAAATAGCCCTTGAGGTTCTAGGCAGACCCATCACAAACACGGCGATTCTTGGGGCGTTCTGCAAAGCCACTGGAGCGGTGAAGCTTGAGTCGGTTCTTGAGGCAGTAAAGGAAGCGTGGTCCGGTAGACTCGCTGAGATGAATGTAAAGGCTGTTGAAGAGGCATACAACAGGACTGTAATCGGTGAGCCTGTTTTTGTTGAGAAAATCAAGAGAACCGTAGCCTCAAGTAGCAGCAAGGCTGATTGGAGGACATTCCAGCCAATCGTAGACGTAGAGAAATGTATTGGATGTAAACAATGCTGGATGCTCTGTCCCGACGGCAGCATTGAGATGATCGAGGAAAAATGCGTCATCAACTACGATTACTGTAAGGGATGCGGTATCTGTGCGGAGGAGTGCCCGGTGGACGCGATTGAGATGAAGATGGAGGTCGAGTAAATGCCACATAAGGAGTTAATGGTTGGAAACAAGGCTGTGGCTTATGGCGCCAAACTAGCCAGAGTAGAGGTAGCCTCAGCTTACCCTATCACACCACGGACCACAATAGTACAATATCTCGCCGAGTTCGTAGCCCAAGGCGAGATGAATATGAAATTCATCGAGGTAGAATCAGAGATAAGCGCCCAGATCAGCGTACAGGGAGCCAGCTTCGCCGGCGCGAGAGTGTTCACAGCAACAAGCGGACCCGGTTTACATTATATGCATCACCCCATGATGGGGTGCCAGCGTCCCATCGTCATGGCTGTGGTCCATAGAGGCGTTAAGAGCATGCAGCCAGATCACACAGATTTGATGTCTCAGCGGGACACGGGATGGATTCACCTGTACTGTGAGGATAGCCAAGAGGTGCTTGACACCACGATTATGGCGTACAAGATCGCTGAACACAAAGACGTACATCTACCAGTCGCAATCGGATTGGATGGCTATATTCTAAGCTACACATCTGAGCCAGTGGAGATACCCGATCAGGAAGATGTGGACAAGTTCCTCCCACCATTCAAACCAGATTACAGCCTAGCAGACCCGCTGCCATACGGGGAATGGCTGAAAGCAGGAGGCGAAAGACTGTATGGCTCACAGAAGGCGTGGATAGAACATCATGAGATAATTAATGGCTCAAAGAAGATAATCCAACAGGTGGACGCTGAATACGGAAAAATGTTTGGAAGATCCTACGGGGGAGGATTATTCGAGGAGTACAAATGCGAAGACGCTGAAGCAGTGATAATAGCCATGGGCACAATCGCCTCAACCGCGAGAGTAGCGATCTCAGAGCTACAGGAAGAAGGGTACCCTGTGGGATTAATCAAGCTGAAGACATTCAGACCCTTCCCCGGTGAAGAACTCTGCGAAGCAGCCAAAAAATACAAGGCAATAGGAGTCATCGACCGCAACGTATGCCTGGGCAGCGGTGGAGTCGTCTTCAACGAGTTACGTGGAGCAATATACGATCTTGATCCAAGACCCAAGGTTCTCGGATTCCACACAGGTATGGCTGGCGAAGAAGTAACTCCAGCTAAGATTAAACACATCGCAAAGAAGACACTTAGATCCACCAAGGAGAAGGTGGATCAAGTAGTGGAGTGGGTGTGAGGCGAATAAGATGAGCAAACCAATACCAACACCATACATCAGCACAGAGGAAATAATGATACCCGGACACCTAGCCTGCCAAGGCTGCGGACATGGAGTAATCGCACGGAACGCCATGAAGACATTCGGCAAAAACACGGTCTATATCAGCATACCCGGATGTATCTGGATTACGCTTAGCAGAAACATACCACTTTACTGGATGGGAACCACATTCCAAGGCGGAGCAGCACTGCTCAGCGGCATCACAAACGCCCTTGAAATAAAGGGAAACACAGACATGAACGTCGTAGCCTTCGTGGGAGACGGCGGAACAGCTGACATAGGAATGCAGGGACTCAGTGCGGCAGCCGAGAGAAACGAGAACTTCTTCTGGCTATGCTCCGACAACCAAGCATATATGAACACGGGGGGTCAGCGTAGTGGAGCTACTCCGAAATACGCTGCCACAACGACTACACCTGTAGGTAAGATGAGCAGAGGTAAGAAGACATGGGGCAAGAATCTATCCTTCATCTTCGCAGCGCACCATGTACCATACGTTGGCACTGCTTCAGTGGGTAACGTCAATGATATGGTGGGAAAGATCGAGTACGCCAAAGACATCAAGGGATTCAAACTGCTTCACATTCAATCCCCGTGCCCGACTGGATGGGGATTTGATCCCAGCCAGACAATAAAAGTAGCGAAACTCATGACAGACACAGGACTCTGGCCACTGTATGAAATCATTGACGGCACTTTCCATCTTAACTACAAGCCAACGGAGTTAAAACCCGTCTCAGAAGCTTTGAAGCCTCAGAGAAGATTCAGACATCTGACTGATGATGAGATGAATGAGTTCCAAGAGCTAGCGGCGAAAAACTGGGAAGACCTGCTTAAACTAGATGGCAAGCCTCTTCCAGTTTAACCAATTTTTCTATATATACCACCATATGTTTTTCATAGTATGGAAGACCGCAATAACCCTCTCCTCATAACACATGGATTACCGAGATGCGATGAGATTAAGCCAGATGACATAGAGCCAGCCATTCTTCAGGTACTGAAAGAATCTGAGAAAAAGCTTGCGAACATCGAGAAAAACATAACACCGACTTGGGATGGACTAATAACATCTCTCGAAGAGATCGGGTTACCATTCGACTACGCTTGGAGCCCCATTGGACATCTTCTCAACGTAAAAAACAGCAAAGAACTCAGAGAAGAACAGCAAAAAATGCTCCCCAACGTAGTCCAGTTTGGTTTACGTATGGACCAGAGCAGACCAATATATGATGGCCTCAAGGAGATAAGAGATGGCCCTGAATGGGATAAACTCAACGAGGCTCAGAGACGGGTTATCGGGTTAAAGATCAGGGACGCTGATCTCGCTGGTGTAGGGTTATCTGGTGAGGAGAAGAAGCGGTTTAATCAAATTACCACAGAGTTGTCTCAAATTGGGAACGATTTCTCGAATAATGTGCTGGACTCGACTAAGGCATTTGAGTTCATAGTCACAGAGAAAGATGACACAGATGGATGGCCTAATAGTCTACTACAGTTATCCTCTCAGAGTTACAATCAGGCAAAAAACACAACGGAGTCAACACAGGAAAAGGGACCTTGGAGAATAACTCTTGAAGCACCAATAATTGTCCCGTTCCTCAGACACAGTAGAAGAAGAGACCATAGAGAGAAGCTTCTTAAAATATACGTCTCTAGGGCAGATTCAGGTGACTGGGATAACACACCGCTCATCACCAAGATTCTGAAGCTGAGACGAGAGAAAGCCAATCTACTAGGCTACGATAACTACGCAGACCTTAGCCTTGCATCAAAGATGGCTCCCAGCGTTGATGCAGTTGAGAAGATGTTCAAAGAACTCTTTGATGTCTCAAAACCCCATCAGTTGACAGAGTTTGAAGCATTACAGGAGATCGCTAAAAGAAAGGGTCAAGAAGAGCCTCTGGAGCACTGGGATACCGCCTTCTGGTCTGAAAGACTCAAGGAAGAGAAATTCGACTTCACAGACGATCAGTTGAGGCCATATTTCCCGTTACCAAAAGTACTGAAGGGCATGTTTGGGCTCACGGAGTTTCTATTCGGCGTGAAAATCGTTGAAGCCACCGAGCCGGTTCCGATCTGGAACAAAGACGTAAGATACTATATGGTATACGAAAACGAGAAGCAGATAGGCTCATTCTACCTTGACGCGTACAGTAGACCGGAAGAGAAGAGAGGCGGAGCGTGGATGGACAGCTGCCTAGATAGAATCGAAATAGACGGAGAGATCAGGCTACCAGTCGTTTACCTCAACGCAAACGGCACACCTCCAGTCGGTGATAGACCATCATTGATGAGCTTCGGAGAGGTCACAACCCTCTTCCACGAGTTTGGCCACGGACTCCAAGGCATGCTGACAAAAATCAACTACTCAGAGGTATCAGGGATAAACGGAGTCGAATGGGACGCCGTTGAGATATGCAGTCAATTCATGGAAAACTGGTGCTACCATGAACCCACGCTGAGAACCATCTCAGGCCACTGGGAGACAGGAGAACCTCTCCCAGATGATCTTGTAAAAAAATTGATGGATGCAAAGGTGTTCATGGCAGCATCAGCTATGATGAGGCAGCTGGAGTTCGGAATGACAGACATAGAGCTACACAGCAACTTCAACCCATACGGCAAAGAATCCCCCTTCGAAGTCCATAGAAGGATCGCCATCACAACCAACATACTGAAGCCCATGAAAGAAGACCACTTCCTCTGCGCCTTCACCCACATATTCGCAGGGGGATACGCAGCAGGTTACTATAGTTACAAGTGGGCCGAGGTATTGAGCGCAGACATCTTCTCAGCCTTCGAGAAGACGGGACTGGAAAACACCCAGAAGATAAAGGCACTTGGAGAGAATTTCAGACAAACATATCTGGCCCTAGGCGGTTCAGTGAAACCTATGAAAGTCTTTGAGGAGTTCATGGGACGTGAACCATCCACAGAGGCACTGCTCCGTCAAAACAACCTGCTGTAGAAGTGGAGCCCCGAGCGGGATTCGAACCCGCGGTCTCTTCCTTACCAAGGAAGCGCTTTAACCGAACTAGAGCTATCGGGGCGTGTTATCCTATTGTTCTATCTCTTTCTTTTTAATATTGCTCCTATTTTTTTCTGTCCGGTAACACGGGGAATATAGGTTGTAGAAATGATTATTTCTTTAAGGTGAATCACGGTTTTGGATCATTTTTATAAAATCGGTTTTCTCGATTTTATTGTAAAAGAAGCCCTATTAAGCGCTCTTTTCAAAACCAATAAACCGAACAAATCCACTTTCACTGACCACTCTAGAAAGAAATTTGGGGTAAACGATGAAATACTTATATACTAAGAAATTAATACTTTTCTTGGTCGATACAGATATGGCTACAACAAACAAGTTACGAGCGGATCAAATACAGAGACTTATCCGCATGTCAAAAAACGATGCAGTCATAAGAAACAAGAAAATAACCACAGTAGACCCAATTATAAAAGTAGGAAAAACCATGTACCCTACATTATCACACAGAGAATTAATGGAACTAAGCCAAACAGCTCTTAGAATAATATTGAACGAGAACTCAACGCCCAGCTATCAGACTACATTATTTGCACACATATAGAGCTCACGAGCCTTCTCGATATTATCCTTATCACTTCTAATGTCATCCACAGGAGTCTCAAGTATCAACGGCTTCTCCCTAAAGGCACTGCCTAGGAAGTTTAAGAAGCCATTAACCCCGATAAACCCTAGCCCTATGTGGTTGTGTCTGTCCATCCTTGAGCCAAGCTCTCCCTTAGAGTCGTTGAGATGAACAACCCGAACCCGCTCAAAACCTATCTCAGAGTCAATCTCAGCCATAACTGCTTCAAGCCCAAGCTCAGTGGTTATATCATATCCTCGAGCATAGGCATGACAGGTATCAAAACATACACCTATGTTATCAGTGGAGGCGTTGGAAATGATGTCGCCTATCTCGATGAAAGTTGAACCCACCTCATTCTTCTTACCCGAGGTATTCTCAAGAAGAATCATCGGATACTCATCGAGACTCTCCGTCGCCGCCTCAATGGCTTTGACGATCTGAGCCTTACCAGTCTCGGGTCCTTTACCGAGGTGGCTGCCAAGATGGGTGACGACATAAGGTATGTTGAGCCTGTTGCAACGCTCAAGCTCCACTCTCAACGTATCCACCGACTTTTTGTATATTTCTGGGTTAGATGAGCTGAGATTTAGCAGATATGGCATGTGGCTGAAGACGGGGCTTATTCCCGTCTTCTCTACCTTGCGCCTGAATATCTCCGCTTCCTCGCCTGTTATTGTCTTATATTTCCACATCCTCGGGTTTCGCGTGAATATCTGAAACGTGTCGCACCCAATCTCCTCCGCCCTATCAACCGACTTATCTATACTTTCAGCGATGGAAACATGACACCCCAGCTTCATCCAGTGATATCACGCATAGTAGAATAAAAAGAATAAAAAAAGGATTAGGCATACTTCTTGATAGAAGCTTCCAGTATCCCTAAACCAGTATCCAGAAGATCATCCTCAATGGTGAGCGGAGGATGCAGCCTGATTACGTTATTATACAATCCCGCCTTCAGGGTCATCAACCCATGCTGCAGAGCATCCTTCATAATAGCGCTGCTAGTCTCAGCGTCAGGCTCCTTCGTCTTGGGGTCCTTCACAAACTCCATGGCAAGCATCGGCCCCAGTCCACGCACCTCACCTATAATGGGATATTTCTCATGTAACTCATCGAGGCGCTTACGTAGCTTTACACCCATCTTGGCTGCACGCTCAGGGATCTTCTCCCTCTCCATAATCTCAATAACCTTGAGAGCCGTGGCGCAGGCAACGGGGTTACCTCCATAGGTGCCTCCGAGGCTTCCTGGGTAGATGTTTCCCATCAATTCCTCGCTGGCAACCACTGCGCTGAGGGGCAATCCGTTTGCGAGAGCCTTGGCCATCGTGATAACGTCAGGCTCAACCCCATAGTGCTCTATGGCGAACATCTTACCAGTCCTGCCGAAGCCGGTCTGAACCTCATCGATGATGAGCTTAATATCATGCTTCTCGCAGAGCTCCTTCAGCATAGGGTAGAAGTTCTTAGGCGGATCAATGAATCCACCCTCGCCCTGAACTGTCTCAACAATGACAGCGCCAACGGTGCTTGGGTCTACCTGCGTCTTGAATATGCTGTGCTCGATGTGTGCAATCGCCGCCTTTCCACACTCCTCCTTATCAGTGGTTCCCCATGGGCACCTGTAGCTGTACGGGAATGGCGTGAAGTAGACACCTGGCACAAATGGCCCCAGCCCGATCTTGTATGGGTCAACCTTACCCGTCAAGGTCATAGCCATGTAGGTTCTTCCATGGAAGCTGTTCTCAAAACTGATGATGTTTGGTCTACCTGTCGCCTGTCTAACTATCTTTACGGCGTTCTCTACTGCCTCTGAGCCGCTGTTTAGCATCAGCGCCCGTTTCTTGAAGTTGCCGGGCGTTATCTCGGTTAACTTCTTGGCAAGATCAATGTATGGCTTGTAGTTTGCGACGTGTATGCAGCTGTGAATGAGTTTTCCAGCCTGATCACTGATAGTTGCGACTATCTCATCGGTGCAGTGTCCTAGGCTTGTTACTCCTATTCCTGAAGTGAAGTCGATTAACGTGTTCCCGTCAACGTCCTCCATAACGGCGCCGTGGGATTTGGCGATTGTAACTGGCTGGACGAGGTAAACACCTGCGGGCACGTACTCGTTCCTCTGATTTATCAATTCCTGGCTCTTTGGGCCAGGGATATGTGTGATTATATTAGGAACCTTTGGCATATTCCATCGGCATAGAGTGTCGTTTCCCCTATTTATTACTGTATACCTTCTATGCTGAGACTATTCACAGCTTTCAATTAAAAAGAAAACGAAAATGCCTTTCGGATCACTTTGCAGTGCTTAATTAGTTCTTGTTTTCTTATATAGGCTATATTTGGAGGTCGTTGAACGGCGCGCTTGAAGCAGGCGCAAGCATGTACTCATTTATACAATCCAAATCAACAAACGTTAATCCGTTATCCCGAATCTTTAACTGTAGAGTGATGAGTTTGGAAAAGTCTCTTGACGATAAGGATTTGAAAAGATTCTTTGAATTGTTTAACGCCGATCCTAAGAACATTTTGGCGATGAATGCAGTTACTCAGAATGGTGCGGCTACGGTGGCGTTGAGCCGTAAAGAAGTGGATCGCATGAACTTTGTATTCAGCGACTTAATCGACTCACCTGAAGCCACAAACCAAGAGAGGTCTGGAAGGTGCTGGCTGTTCTCAGGCTTAAGTCTGCTCTCAAATGAAGCCATGAAGAGGATGAATCTCAAAACATTCGAGTTATCCGAGATCTACCAGATGTTCTGGGACAAGCTTGA
>CAYTVK010000075.1:0-4415 GCA_964441725.1 uncultured Candidatus Bathyarchaeia archaeon
ATGGATGTGGACACAATGTACACGGCGTTACAGCTCTTGGAGCAGCGATAGCCGCAGGAGAAGCAATGGAGAAGATGGGCTTAGAGGGCACAATCAGGTTCTACGGCACACCGGCTGAAGAAAACTTCAGCGGTAAACGGATCATGGTAAACCACGGACTGTTTGATGACGTGGACGCGGCTCTCAGCCATCACCCCGGCAATTTAAACGTAGCCACTTTAGCCAGCAGCAACGTAATCAGCGGCTGCAGATTCCACTTCTACGGAAAATCCAGCCACGCAGCTGGAAACCCTGAGGCTGGTAGAAGCGCGTTAGACGCCGTCGAGTTGATGAACGTTGGCGTAAACTACCTACGGGAGCACATTATCCCAGAGGCTAGAATCCACTACGTGATCGAGGCCGGTGGCGGACAACCAAACGTTGTCCCAGACTACGCCAGAAGCCACTACTACATCAGAGCACCTGAACAGGAACTCCTAGAACCCATCAAGAAAAGAGTACTGAAGATTGCGGAGGGAGCCGCCATGATGACTGAAACAAGGCTAGAAGCCGATGTGGGCTATGGAGGATACCATAAAATTCCTAACACAGTACTAAGCGAAGTGGTGACAGCTAACATGAGACAAGTGGGTCCACAAAAATACTCTGACGAGGAATACGCATTCGCTGCAAAGATAGCTGAAAGCTTCCCTAAAGAGGATAGGGTAAACGGCCTCAGAAAGAACAAGGTACCAGACTGGGAAAAATACGTAGACACCGATCTAGTGACCACCATATTTGATGCATGGGATGATGGAACCACAAGCCCCGGTAGCACAGATGTATCAGATGTTAGCTGGATAACACCCACCATGGAGTTCAAGACAACGTGCAACGTAAACGGCGCACCCGGCCACAGCTGGCAGTTCACTGCATGTGGTGGAACAGGAATCGGCCACAAGAGCCTGATATTCGCGGCGAAGACAATGACGGGATCAGTCTTAGACCTCTTGCAGAACCCTGAACTTGTTAAAAGAGCCAGAGAAGACCATATTAAACGCCTTAGGGGTCGAAAATATGAACAGGATCCAACAGTCGAGCCACCACTAGAGAAGGCGAGAGAGCTCGCGGAACTCTATAAGGGCAAGAAATAGGTCCCCGAAGACCCTCTTTTTTATTCCCATCTGAGTCCGCAGTCGCTGAACTCTTTCTTAACCTCCATGATGAGGTTCTGGTATTCATTGTTCGGTTTGTGGTGTTGCAGGTCATAGCATTCTGTAATCAGCTTACCGGGCTCTGGAGTCGGATTCTCCATCAGCTTTGTGATAATCGGCTTGAATAACTCATAGACCTCTTCTCTCTTTATACCAGTCAATAGGGCTGCATCGGATGCCTCTATCATCAACTCAGCATCCGCTGGGGTCTGTCCCCCATTCATTCTGCTTCGGCTCACTCTGGGCACATATAGGTTAGCGCCATTGACAGTAGCCTCGATGCTTCTGAGAACGAGTTCCTCTAAGTGACTTGCTGTACAGAGCTCTGAGACGGGTATCGGCCACTGCATTGGTATCCCGTTGCTGTTCCTGATGGTTGCCTGATACACTACTGAGCGGGCGAAGTTTATTGGGAACATGCATCGTTTACCCCCGCTAACGTGGGTGAAGTGCTCGACTCCATTATAGTATAGATTATCTCTGTAAACGATCCAAGCGATCAGAGTTTTCACCAGACTCTCAATTATCGCTCCTTCAGGTCCACCAGCGAAGCCGCCTGCGATGCCGAAGCTTCCGCTTATACCGAAGTATCCGTGGCTTTGAAGCACTAATGCGGCTGTGATCAAGTCATACTGTACCTTGACATCGGGTAATACTGATAATAGAACCCCATCTGTTGATCTAAGTCCAGCCACTGAGTCGATTGTTGCGAGGAACGAGGAAGCAGCTGTCGTGATGGGGTAGTAGACTATTGCTGCACCCGGTCTTCCAGCCTTTCTGATACCTTCTCTGAGCCACGCAACTTGACGCCGTGAAGCATACGCTTCCAATGGGTGTCCGTAGATATCGTAGCCATCTATCTTCGGGAAGTTGAAGCCCTCAAGGAAGTCGAGTCTCGGAATCATAGCGAAGTTCTGTACAACTAGGTTCGCCAAGTCTTCTGTGAACGGTGAGTGATGCCCTGGTGAGATGTTCATGGGTTCCGTGCCCTCGATCTTGTGCTGTTTCCATACTCTGGCGTCTTTTCCCTCTCCCATGATCACCTCTTTCTGCATGGCGCGTATGGCTTCCTTGACCTCTTCTTCTGTGAATCTGATTACGCGTTCTCTGTCGAGGCATAGACAGCCCTGATTTACCACGAAGTCTACTGCGGCTTCCCAGGCGGCATCAGCCAGACTATTATCAGTGTTGATCCAGTTTGTTGGATCACTCGGACACTGTATATCATATGTTTTCACTAGCTCTGATAATTTCCTGAATAGAGCCATATCCCAATCCTTTGCAGCCACCTTGGGGCCGTTCCGCATCCTGTCAGCGATCTCAACCAGACTAATCATGTTTTTCTCACGTCGTCTATCTTACCCAGTATTACTATGAGTAAATTTACATATGCAGATTAATCCTATTTTAAATCTAGTGTACTAAACTTGAGTGAAGAAGAAATTCTACATCGACTATCTGAGGCGGTACTCGCTTACGACGCAGAAGCCGCGGCGAAAGCGGCCCAGGAGGCAATCGATGCAAAGGTCAACCCGGTGAAAGCCATTGAGAAAGGTCTCGCGGTGGGTCTGCGAGAAGTAGGTGATAAATTTGAGAACGGTGAGCTCTGGTTGCCTCACCTTGTGCTTGGAGCTGAGGCTATGGAGGCTGCTATTAAGGTACTTGAAGAGCATATGCCAAAATCTGAGCTCGATAGTACAAGTAAGGGCACAGTTGTAATAGGTACAGTAGAGGGTGACATCCACGATCTAGGCTTACGCATAGTTGCCTCAATGCTCAGGGCGAACGGCTTCAAGGTCTATGATCTTGGCTGTGACACGCCTAGCCTAACTTTGATCAATAAGGCTAAGGAGGTTGACGCTGACATCATCGCGGTTTCAAGCCTTATGACAACCACAATGCCCTTCATGAGGGACCTCATTGACGCACTGAAGGCAGCGGGTCTCAGAGATAAATACAAGGTACTTGTCGGCGGAGGCCCAGTAACGAAGGAGTGGGCTAAGGCTATTGGAGCTGACGCATACGGCAAGGACGCTGCTGAGGCTGTTAAGGTCGCGATAGAGCTTCTTGCAGGAGCGTAGGTAAAATGACTGCCCCCAGCCTATGGGAGGTCCTTGATAGGGCCTGCAACACCGGCGTCACTATGCCAGCAAAGGACTTTGATATGAAGGTCTTTAACGTCGCCTCTCGGCTCGTTAAAGAACATGATATCAAGTATGATCCAAAGACACCTGTTTCTACAGACGATAGCCTCACGGATGAGGTGTGGATTGCTGGTTTGGAACTCTTCAACGAAGTTGGGGCATACTGTTTGAACTCTAATAGAGTGATACGTTTTGACGAATCAGAGGTAAAGGCGGGGCTGCGAGACCTCAGAGGCGAGACTGCTATCGGTGATGGCTCCGAGCGTAGAACAGTCAAGCTCAGAAGCGTTGAGGATAACAGCCCCCCCTCAATCGTATGCGGAGGAGTGATAGAAAGTAACGTCCCGGAGGGGGAGATGTTTGTTAAGCTCTACCAGAGCATCGCGCAGGAGCCAGTAATCGACGGATTCTACGTCGGTCCACCGCTTCAATCCTCAGAGGGAAGAACAGTCCGCTCTGGGACACCATTCGAGACACATCAGGGTAGCTCTATGGTGTCATGGGTGCGTGAGGCAACGAAACGAGCTGGAAGACCGGGAATGCACTACATATCGGCATGCACAGCCGCTATAGCGAACGTGGCTGCAAGCGACTCAGGTGAGGGGTTGAGAAAGACGGATGGCATAGTAGCTACAATAATGCCTGAGCTCAAGACAGATTACGAGAACCTCAACAAGGTGGTTTACGCTCACGATTATGGCTGTATTAAACACATATACAACGGGGGCATGATAGGTGGCTGGGCGGGTGGACCGGAAGGAGCCTTGGTGGTCGCGATAGCCAACGCAATAATGGCTGTGATGGTCTACAAGATAGGAATAGGAGCATCATACCACGCCCTCGGGTATCTGAGAGCCTCAACACCCAACTACAGTGCCTTCGTCACACGCCCATGCGTCTGGGGGTCATCAATTGGCAGCCAAGCGTTATCGAGAAACACAAAGATCATCAACACAGCTGTAGCTATGACCAACTCGGGACCGGGTACGGAGATGCAGTTCCAGGAAATAGTCTCTGCCATCTGTGCCTCCATCCCATGTGGACGAGAGGGATTATCTCAGGGAGTTAGAAGATTCAA